>CAZTAB010000322.1:0-6837 GCA_964611475.1 uncultured Verrucomicrobiota bacterium
CCCCCGTTGTTGCGCACGATCCGCGCATCGAGCACCACGTCGTCTTCATCCGGCTCCCCCCCGGGCAGGATCGCATCGGCGACCCCGTCGGGGGAATAGAGGAGTTGCACCAGCACCTCGTCGCCGATGTTCGAGAGAATCTGCAAGCCGCCCACACCTTCGAGAAATCCCCACGAGGCGAAGTACCGGATCCGCAGGACCGGATCGGACCCCGGCACGGTCCCGGTCCAGGTGTTCCCGGATTCGGGCCCTACGTTCACGTCCAAGAGCCCGGCGTGCTCCGCGGCATGCTCCGACTCCAGTCCCGGTCCGCGGTAATAGCGGTCCCCTCCGTTCGCCTCCGCCGAGGAAAACATCACGATATAGAGCGTGCCCTCCTGGTACGGCGCCTGATATTGCCGCTGGAATGCACCGAAGTTCTCCAGCACGCTGCCGTTGTTCCGGACCACCGTGCTGTCCAGCACGATGTCGTCGCCGTCGGTCGATCCCCCGGGGAGAATTGTTTCGTCCACGACCCCGTCGGGGGCCAGGTAGAGGCGCACAAGCGCCTCGTCGCCAATTTCCGGCAGGATGCCCCGTTGCGCGGAGGGGAAGAAGAGTCCGGCTGACGAGCCCCATGACAGGTCGAACTCCACCGGCGGCGGGGGCAGCCCCGAGGGGAAGCTGTCCTCGAGCTCGACGAAGTCCCAGTACAGGGTCCTTCCGGATTGCGTTGTCTCGTCGTTTAACACGATTTGAACCGGGCTGGATGGAGGATCGAAGTTGAAAGCGATCCGGGCATAGTCGAATGTTCCGGCGTGGGTGATTTCCTTTGACTCGATGGGGGTGCCTCCCGAGTCCGTGATGGTGACCTTGGCAGGGGTATTGTTCGCATTGGCGAGCACCCAGGCCGACACCGTGTAGGTCGTTCCCGGATTGACGTTGACTTGGTACGCCGCCGCGTTATGGGTGCTGCCACGCACCATCTTCAGGCCGTGGGATCCGTGCGACACGTAGACCGGGCCTTGCCCCATGTTGCGAATTGGGTCCGCGGAGTGATCGGACCGGATGCCTTCAGATCCGTAGTTGAACCGGGCTGCGGTTCCCCCGTGCCCGGGCATCAGCATCCATCCCGCCGTTCCGGAATCGAAACCCGGGTTCGTGATGAACTGCGTTGTTTGCCCGTCGCCCAGGTGGCCGGTGTTCCCCTGGATGTAGTAGTGCTCGCAGAGCCGCGCGCAGTAGTCGGGCGTCAGCTCCGTTTCGCTCCGATAATAGACCCAGAACATTATGCCGGGCATGGTGGAGGCGTCACTGTCGTTCCGGATGCGATGAAGCTGTTCATCGAGAATGCCCCAGTAGCCGACGTTCGCCTGATCATCCGCGATGAATCCGTGCTGCGCGATGTACAGGCCGAATACGGTTTTGTTGAGGATGCCCGGAGCCGCAGCCTTCAACCTGTCCGCATAGGAGGCGGACCAGTAGGAAAGATTTCCCTCCCGCATGTATTTTTCGAGCATGAGGATGTCGGCGTAGCCATTCACTGCGTCAAGAAGGTTTACGTAATTCTGGCTGTTTTGCGCGTACTGCCAGACCGCCGCGACGAACACCAATTTATCAGGATAGAGCGAACGAAGCTGTTGAAGGGCCGTGATGACTCTCCCGGATTGTGCCGTTCCATCCGTGGCGGAGGAATGCAGTTCGTCGATCGCGATCGCGTCGTATCCACCAGGAAGCTGTCCGCCCAGCGTGTTCTCAAAGGGCGCGCGCCAGGCGGCAACCAGTTCCGCAGTCGTAGCGGAGGAGGGATTGTTCACGTGCGCCGCGTAGATTCCGCCCTGTGCCTGAAGTTCATGGATGAACGAGGCATCGGCGCTGGTTCCTTCAATCACGTTGAACGGTGGAGTGAAATCCCGGAACGAGTCGGTCACTCCGCTGTCGTCGCTGTGACCATACATGCAGAGAAATGGATTGGGGACGGCTGGCGCATCGGCATGTGCTGCGAATGCAAGGCCCGCGCCAAGCGCCGGAGCCAGGACTCCGAATGCGAGTCGGCGGGGGAGGTGGATTGTCGTTACACGGCACATGCGGGAGGGATCTGCCCTCGTAACTTCGGCGGTGAAGCACAGACATGCACTATGTGTGTATAAAGGTTTAAATTTCAAGCGAATCCGAATTGCACAGATGCCCGCTGCTGTGGCATCGTGCGCCCAGGTTGCCCCGTCGGGTCACGCCGATGCGATGGTGTTTTTTTCCGGTCACTGCCATGGCTCACCGCAAACTCTTTATTGATGACGAAGTAGACTTCTACGACCTCCGGGGACTGACCAAGGTCCTGAACCGGCCCGTTAAGCATCCCGATAATCCGTTGATCGTTTGCGAGCACCCGTGGGAGGCGTTGTCGGCGCAGGTGTATGGAACGGTGATCTTCGACGAGGACGATCGTCTTTTCAAGATGTGGTACCTGGCCTGTCCCGACAGGCGCGAGCCGCACGAGCTGGTGGTAAACGGAAACCGCTTCAAGGGAAACGCCAATGCCTATGCGGTGTCGGAGGATGGTATTCACTGGCAAAAACCTGATCTGGGGCTGGTTTCGTTCGACGGATCGACGGCGAACAACCTGCTGCCCATGGGTCGCAACGGCACGGAGGGTATCGGCGTCATAAAGGATGATCTTGAAACCGACCCGGAACGGCGGTTCAAGGCGATCTGGTGGGACCATGATCCGGACAGCATCCGTGTGGACGAGACCGGTATGGCCATTACGTGTGGTCCGGAGGACGGACTGTACGTCGGCTGGTCCGCCGACGGGATTCACTGGCAGGAGCATGCCGGCAACCCGGTCATTTCCTGTTTTACCGATACCGGGCAGCAGCTGGTTCGCGATCCCCGGCGTGGAATCTACGTGGCTTTCGGCCGCCTGGGGGAGGGGGGGCGGTTGATCGAACGGAGCGAAAGCCGGGACTTCCTTCACTGGACCGGGCCGCAAATGGTCTTTCGTCCCGACGACATGGACCGCCTCGGCACCCAGTTCTACGGCATGGGCGTCAGTTTGTACGAAGGTCTCTATCTGGGTATGCCGTGGGTTCTTGCCCAACGCATTGCCGATACCCGCGGCCTCGGCAACGACTGCCGCATCCACGCCCAACTCGCGTCGAGCCGCGACGGCGTTGACTGGCGCCGGGTCGGGGGACGGCAGCCGTTTCTTCCCAACGGCGACGTGGGTGCGTGGGACGCGGGCATCATCTATACCGCCACGGCACCCGTTGTCCTGGAGGACCGTGTGCTCATCTACTACTATGGATCGTCCTGGCCGCATGAACCGGGCGGACGCCCCGACATGCCGCGCGGCATCGGGGTTGCCACCCTGCGACGCGACGGGTTCGTGTCCCTGGATGCCGGCGACGACGAAGGCAATTTCGGCACCGTGCCGTTCACCGCGGGAGAGGGGCAGGAGATCCATTTGAACCTCGACGCGACCCACGGCCGGGCTTATGCCCGGCTCTGCGACTCGCAGCGGTGCGAGCCGCTGCCCGGTCTCGAACCCTCGGATCCGATCCACGGCGATCACCTAGACACGACGATCCGCTGGAGCAAGGGACAGATGCAGGCCCTGGCGGGAGAGAAGGTCGCCGCCCGGGTCTACGCGCAGCGGGCGAAGTTTTATTCGTACTGGTTCACCGCCTGACAGGGCGGGAAACAGGGAGCTGATCCATTTGCATTGTCTTTGCCTCTCGGGTACGGTCTCGGGCCTATGAAAAACATAGGACATGTTGCATTCTTGTCTGTCAGCTTGATTGCTGGGGATCTCTTTGCGGCAGGCGCCGGCGAACAACAGCCGCACCTGACGATTCCCTACCTTGATCCGCCCCCGGTGCTTGATGGAAGGATGCGTCCCGGCGAGTGGAAGCGCGCGGCGCAGATGACGGGTCTTCTCACCCTGGCGGGCTCGCTCGCCCCCCTGCAAACAACGGTTCGGGCAGGCTATGATGCCGATAACCTGTACATATCCTTTGTCAGCCACAGCCCCAGCCCGATTCGGAAGGAAGTCAAGCAACACGACGGGCCGGTCAGCCGGGAAGATGCGTTTGAAATTTATCTGCAACCTGAGTTCGGGACCCGGAAGTACTATCTCTTTTCCGGAAATTCGATAGGGACGCAGCTGGATGCCCGCAGTGTGTCCGGCGAATTGCAATTGGAGTGGACCGCCGATTGGCGGACGTCAAACCACCTGGAGTATGATTCGTACCTGGTTGCCTCCACCTGGACTTCCGAGATCGCAATTCCCTTCGCGACCCTGGGTTTCGAAGGCGCGCCGGAAATTGGCACGCGTTGGGCGGCAAACTTTGTGCGTGATTGGTCGGCGGATCAACTGCATCGGGACGCCGGCGACGCGGAGAGATATACGACGTGGGCGCGCACCGGAGGGACGCTTCATGCCCCGGACAAGTTCGGGACCCTGGTTTTCGGCGGCGACGTGCCGGGCGTGCGGATCGCGTCGCTTGGAGCGCTGACGTCCGGACGGATCGACATTTCCGGAACCATTATCACGGACGACGAGAGGTCCCTCCAGCTGGATTGGGCCGTTACCGAGCAGGGCAGCCCGTCGCGTGAACTCTGTTCTGGAAGCGAGAAATTGGAATGTGAAGAAGCTGCCGGCGGGTCCGTGACGTTCCATATCGATGATGCGCTCGATTTGTCCGATCGGTTACCATCGCTGGCCATGGCGGAGGCGACGAAATCACTTCCGGTGATTTTTACGCTCGTGCTTGCCGATGCGAACGGAGACGTGTTGCTTCGCGCCATTATCCCGTACGAGGCGGCCCCACCTCTACGCGCCGAGATGATTCCCGTCCTCCTGACGGACACGGCGTGGGTGGAGTTCGATCTGGGCGATTTGCCCGATGTTCCAGACGAGGCCCGGGGCCGGGTGCGGATTCTTGATCGGGCCGGAGCTAAACGCATCGAGGCCACGGTTCGCGGCCTTGGACGCTTGAGAAAGGCGAGCCGCCTCATTGATATCTCGAAGCTTCGACCCGGCGACTACACGGCGGAGATTTCCCTGGTGGATGACTCGGGGCCGATCGGCGCTGTCCGATCGCAGCAACTTACGATCCCTCCGAAGCCCGAGTGGTTCGGCAACAAGCTGGGAATCAGCGACACGGTGCCTCCGCCATGGTCAGCGATGGTAACCGACGGACGGACGATCCGGACGGGGGAGAGAACCTATCAACTTGGCGACATGCTGCTGCCCGAGAGCGTGAACATCAATGGCGTGGAGTTTCTGGCGGGCCCCATTCGAATGAACTTCCGTGGTGGAACGGCGGAGGCGTCCCTGGGCAATACCGATTGGAGCCTGGAGAAGGCGAAGGCGACGGAAGCAGTGTATCGATTCGGCGGCACATCCGAATCGGCGTCAATCCGCGGCACCCTGCTGGCGGAGTATGACGGCTTTCTTCTGTACGACGTGACCGTGGAGGCGGGGACGATCGAGGTGTTGAACCTTGAGATTCCCCTGCATCGCGAAATGAGCCCGTTTCTGCGGGCCGACCGGGCGCCGGCGACCCAGTGGGCCGATGAACCGGGCCAGACCGCCCTGATCGGCGATGTCCGCGACACGCATCCCAACGCGGTGAATGCCATGACAAGCCACTTTGGATATTCACCGGAGGGCTGGACCTGGGGCAGCGAGTTCATCCCCCAGTTCTGGGTTGGAGATGACGTCCGCGGACTCTTCTGCTTCGTCGAAAGCGAAGAGCACATGAACTGGGAAGGCCAGCCGATCGAAGTCATCCATAACGGGCCTGAGACGGTTCTTCGGTTGAACTTTATCAATAAGAAGACGCAACTGAAAGGGTCCGCGCGTTACCGGTTTGCGCTCCAGGCCACACCTGTGAAAAAGCGCGATCGTCGCCTCGAGCGGAGCCTGGTGAGCGAAGCTCTGCCCTACTATGTTTTCGATGAATACGGTGTCCGTCCGGGAACAATCACCGGCATGGTCAACACATTCGAGGGGCGAGGTTCCACCTATGACTACGTTGTCGGGGACCCCGCTGCGTTCAGGAAAAGAATCGAATTCTACAAGCCTATCGGAGCGGAATACCTGATCTGCAACGGGGCGAGCTTCTTTCTGGTGGAGGCCCCCGAATATCAGCTGTATGGAGCGGAGTGGGAAAGCCTGCCGGGGGTCCGGTATCCGAACTACGGTGGATTGCAATTCACCGGCGTAAACGTCTGCCCGCGCTCCAGCTTCACCGATTACTATTTATGGTGGCTCAAGCGGCTCATCGAGGAGTATGACATCGGCGGAATTTATCTGGATATGACAGGCCCGACCGGTTGCAGCAACAAGTACCACGGGTGCGGTGGGTGGAAAAACGGCGAGTGGCGATCGACCGCGGACCTGTTCGCCCTGCGTAATTTCTACAAGCGGTTCTACACCTTCCTGAAGGAGGAAGGCAGGAAGCGCGGCCGGGAATTCTACGTCGTTCAGCACAGCTCCATTTATGCGAACATCCCGTTCGTCGATCACGTGTTCAAGGGGGAAGGATGGGCGGCGGTCGATGAAAAGCTCTGGGACAATCTCACGCCGACATATTTCCGGGCGTTTGAAAACCAGCGGCCGATCGCGGCGAACTACACGTTCTATCCGATGGTCAGCCAACCCTTCTACCGGGCTGCAAAGAAGTGGGCCACGCCGGGCGACCTGCTGTCGCGGACGTTAATCCATGATGTGCTTTGCTGGGCCACGTCAGGATTTCACAAGGAGATCTCTCCCGTCTGGAACGCCTGGGAGGATTTCGAAATCGAGGATGCGACCTGGGTCCCGTACTACGCAAACGATCCGCGTGTGCAAAC
>CAZTAB010000323.1:0-20963 GCA_964611475.1 uncultured Verrucomicrobiota bacterium
AGAGGTCACCATCACCGATTGTAATGAAGCCGCCACCGGCGCACTGGTGCTTCCCGGTACGATTGAGGGCAATCTCGTCACCCGCATCGGGGATTGGGCCTTCTATCGCTGCACCAGCCTGGGCAGCGTCACCCTCCCCGGGAGTATCACAAACATCGGGAATAATGCCTTCCGTGAATGCAGCAACCTGGCCAGCATCACCATCCCTGACGGCGTCGCCAGCATCGGGCCCGGGGCCTTCTACGAATGCAGCAGCCTGTCAGCGATTGAAGTGGGCGCGGGGAACGTGAATTATACCGACATCAATGGAGTCCTATTCAATGCGGAGGTGACGGCGCTGATTGGTTTTCCCGCAGGCAAGGCTGTTGCAAATTACACCGTTCCTGAGGGTGTCACCAGCATCCGGGAATGGGCCTTCTATCACTGCGCAAGCCTGGGCAGCGTCACCCTCCCTGAGGGCGTCGCCAGTATCGGGCCCGGGGCCTTCTATGGCTGCAGCAGCCTGCGCAGCGTCACCCTCCCCGGAAGCGTCACCAGTATCGGGAATTCGACCTTTCGTTACTGCAGCAGCCTGAACAGCGTCACCCTCCCGGGGAGCGTCACCAGCATCGGGGGATCGGCCTTCCGTAACTGCACCAGCCTAAGCAGGGTCATTTTCCTGGGAACCGCGCCTATTTTGGGTGCCGACCCCTTCTATAATATAGCAACGGATGCAATGGTCATGGTTACCGATAATTTCGCGGAGAGTTTCGGAGGCGTCGGAACCACGTGGGGTGAGCTGACGGTATCGCTGTGGGGTTACACGATCGATGTTGCGACTGTCGGGAATGGCACAGTCGAGGGTGCCGGCACCTTTGAAGCTGGCAGCAGCGTGACCCTGACTGCCACTCCCGAACATGGATTCCAATTTGTCGGGTGGGCGGGAGACGCGACGGGCTTGACAAATCCGCTGAGCCTCACCAGTGACGGAGATATGAATATCGAAGCAATTTTTCTGGACTTGGCCAGCTATGGTCTCGTTACACAGGCGAGCTATGATGCAATAGTGGCCGAACGCGATGCCCGCCCGACCCTGGAGCAGGTTCGCGATGGACGTCCCGGTTCAGTTCTCCTGAGTGTTGACTCCGAAGCCGGGGCGGTGACCTTGAACTTCACCGTTGAGGAGAGTGAGGACCTGACCAGCTGGACTCCGGTCGAGGGACCCGAGGTGAGCATGACCCTCACCCTGCCCGAGAGCAAGCGGTTCTACCGGTTCGCCCATTGATCCGAATCAGAGGCGGGCCACCCCTCCCCTCTTATTTCCCCCTCCCAAGGCTCTCCAGAACCCCCAGAATTCGTGCGGAGCTCACAGTGGGAACGAGGGAGCATGGCGCGCGGCCGGGGCATGGGACGAGCCTAGCGTGAAATGATTACCGAGGAGATCAGACGCGACCGCTGGTCCTGGAAATGCGTGAGGCCCTCATTGAGGGAAAGCGGATGTTTACCGGGGGGAACTCCCGCCACGGCACATCATGAGGAACGACACATTTCTTGGCGCGTTCCTTGATGAAGAGAGCAGCAAGCGTAAGGAACTTTCAGCCGAGATGTAGCAACCTTCACACACAATTACCCCATCGAGAAAAAACCCTGCGGGCAGGCGTTGTGATTGATGGGGAACCGCCGACCAGATATACTGATGTCCTCAGGAAGGTTAAGGGCTTATGTGTGACGATCCTGTACTTTACGAAATGCATATGCATACCCCACTGTGCAAACACGCGCACGGGGAACCGGAGGACTATGCCGAAGTTGCGAAGCAACGCGGCCTGAAAGGGATTGTCGTTACCGATCACAACCCGGCAGACGATGACTGGTCCCCCAGTGTCCGGATGAGTGTGGCCGAACTCGACACGTACATAGGAATGGTTGATCGGGCGCGTGTGGCTTGGGCTGGAGAAGTCGACATCCGGCTTGGCATCGAAAGCGACTACATACCCGGCATGGAGCCATGGCTGGAGAAACTGCACTCCATGGCGCCTTTCCACCATGTGCTAGGTTCCGTACACCCGCATCTCACTGATTACAAAACCCGATATTATCACGACGACATGGAAGCGTTTCAGAAAACCTATTTTGAGCATTTGGCCTTGGCGGCGGAGACCGGGCTTTTTGACACAATCGCCCATCCAGATTTAGTCAAAAACGTTTCACCGCCAGACTGGCATATCGACCGGGCTCTGGGGTTTATTCTTCCCTGCCTCGACCGTATTGCTAGAGCAGGGACGGCGATGGAACTAAATACATCCGGGCTCAACAAAGCCCTTCCCGAAATGAATCCGGGCAGCGAAATGCTTCGGGAGATGCAGCAGCGAAACATTCCTGTTGTTATAGGCGCAGACGCCCACGATCCCTGTAGAGTCGGAAAGAACTTCACGGACGCCATGGACATGTTGAGCGATGCCGGATATACCCATGTAAGCATGTTTCTGGATCGGGTACGTGCAGATTTGCCGATCGAACAGGTTCGACGCAGCTTGAAGACAACAGCACATGCCGCAAAGTCTTCGAACAGACTTTGACAACGAGGTTCCGTGTGACTCGATTTATCTATCTGGCAGACACACATCTGGGCGCCTCCCCGTTGGGATACTATCAACAGACGCCGTATCCAGAAAAATCCAAGGATATACTCGCTACGCTCGAGGCCTGGATTCAACAGGCAGGCGACATTGATTTTGTCATCCATGGGGGCGACATGGTCGATTTCATGTCCGAAGACCAGGTCCGCCTGGCTGCCGATTTATTTCGGCTTTCGATTCCTGTCTATCTCTGCCTGGGCAACCATGATTTGACAGCCGAAGACAGCCTCAGCCAGTGGTTGGCCCTCGCGCCTGAATTCTTCCCTGGTGGCCGCCCGGAGTACCTCATTGAAACCCCGGATGGCTCAATATATGTCTTACCCAATCACTGGTGCGAGACGCCGTATTATTGGGGCAATGCGCAGGATCCGCAATTTTCTCACGATCAAGGAACAGGCTTCAAAGAGAACATGTCCGCCTCGTCAAGCAAGCTGCGGGCACTGGTGACGCATAGCCCTGTGTTCGGACTGCCCCCGGATCAGACCACATTACCCGAGCCGCTACACGAACCAGACGCCTCCTTTTCATGCGCTGTTCGCAGCGTGATTGCCCCATATTCCGGTGTCCAATGCGTACTCGGGGCCCACAACCATATGAATATGCACATCGAAAAAACGGGCATCCATTACGTAACTGTGAGCGCCCTGGTTGAGTCACCATTCGAATTCAAGCTATTCGAGATGCAACCAGATCAACTGTCGATGACTACCGTTTCCCTCAGGGCGCATATGCCGTTTACAGCGGGATACGACCAGGAGAAGATGTTTGTGCAGGGCAGAACAGTGGACAGATCATTCACACAAAATTAAGCACCAGAAAAGAACGTTGCCCATGTGGGCCACCGAGGATCGGGTAGACAGGTGATAGAGAAAACAGTGGTCAAGAAATCTACATCTTCCTCGTAAATGGAACCCGGCTTGAAGCCAACCATGCGTGGGGCATAACCGGAACCAGAAGCTGCGGCATTCGGACGGCGAATGCCACGGATCATCTCATCCTGAAAACACCTGCACGGGGAATGGAACCGACGGCAAGCTGGTTGTGGGCATGATGTTGCTTCCGGTTTGCTGGCTTGTTAGGCTCCAGTCCGTATTCGAGTTGAGTCAACGGAATCAAGGCTAACTCGATCTCTTGTAACAAAATTTCCACATTTAATTCATGACTGCCACGTCCGCATCCCATTGGGATCGAACCAGAAACACCGATGCGATCAGCGCCTGCCTTCTCAACAGGAAAATGATTAACGTGGCCGAGTGCATCGTCCTCAACCTATCCACCTCCTTTCGGCTGAGGCGCAATGGAGACCTTGAAGCATTGTTGATGAAGGCAAGCTGATGAACATCCAGCACTTTCGTATGGACATCCAGAATGCCGACGGGTTTTCAACCGCGATCACGAAGGCACGCGATTTGTTTTCAGCACGGCACCAAGCGACATGAGCGTCGCCATTGAACGAGACAAGGACTACGACGAATTCTGTCGCCAATGTCTCCACGACCCGTATCCTTTTTTCGCCCGCCTCCGGGAGCAAGACCCGGTGCACTGGTGTGAGCCCCTGCACATGTGGCTCGTGACGCGTTACGACGACGTATTCCAGGGGCTGCGGGACAAAGCGCGCTTGTCGACAAACCGGGAGGCGATGTACACGGGGCCTTTGCGGCCCGAAAACCTCCCGCGGGCACGCCCGATGATCGACCACATCAACAAATGGCTCCTCAATGTCGATCGGCCGGACCATACGCGCATGCGGAAGCTCGTGAACCACGCATTCACGCCCCGGCTCGTGGCGAGACTGGAGCCGCGGATCGAAGCGCTCGTGGAAAAGCTGCTGGACGAAACGGCTCGATCCGAGCAAGTCGACTTCATCGAGTGCTTCTGCTTTCCCTTACCCGCACTGGTCATCTGCGACATGCTCGGGATCCCGGAGGAGCGCCAGGCCCAATACCGCCGATGCGTGGAGGGGCTGATTCCGTTCAGTTCCGCAGGGGGGGCGGGATTAAATGACAAAGTGGAACAAGCCCGGGCGTGCCTCGATGAGCTCATTGAGTTCTTCGATGAACTGATCGCGCAACGGCGGTCGGACCCCAGGGAGGACCTTGTCAGCGCCATGGCGGCCGCGGAGGTCGATGGGGAGCGCCTGGATCGGGACGAGTTGTTCGGCTTGTGCGTTTTCCTCTTTCTTGCGGGACTTGAAACCACGATGGGATTGCTCGCAAACGGCACCCTCGCGTTGTTGCAGAACCCGGAGCAGTTTCGACTCTTGAAGGCCGACCCGGAGGGGCTCGTGGAGAAGGCGGTGGAGGAGTTCGTGCGCTATGATTCGCCCGGGACGCGCGGCGTCCGGCGCGCCCTCGTGGATTTCGAGTGGCGCGGGAGCCGAATTCGCGCCGGGCAGACCGTGACAAACCTCATCGGGGCTGCGAATCGGGACCCGGAGCGATTCCCGGACCCGGACAAGCTCGATATCACGCGGCACCCGAACGAGCATCTGGGATTCGGCCAGGGGATCCATTTCTGTCTCGGAGCGTCCCTGGCTCGACTCGAAGGGAAAATTGCATTTCGCGCGATGATGAGGCGTCTGCCGGACATGGAACTCGTTACGGATCGCGTGAGCTATAAGCCCGTGATTGGAATTCGATCGCTCGAGACCTTGCCGGTGCGGCTGGGATGAGGCCACGGCGCCCCGGTCGAGGGACCAGGCTGAGCCAGACCCTCACGCTGCCCCAGGGCAAGCGGTTCTGCCGCTTCGCTCGTTGAACCAAATCTGAGAAGGATGAGGTGTTAACCGGGTTCTGCCGGGTCACAAGCGCAGCGCGCACAGCACCAGGCGACAATCGCGTATTAATAAAACCTCATTGAACTGAGCGGTCGAGAGATTTCGCCCTGCCGGCACGAGCAGGGTGCCGAGATTGCAACTGCAGGGTTTCCGGTTCGGGCCAGGACCATGCTCAGGGATTGGTTGGCAAGACGAAACATTCTCTGGCCTGCCCAACATACGCGCGGTCACCCCCGGCATTGCAGGAGAGGTGAGCCATGACCTCTGGGTTGTCGCAGTCAAACTCAAAGACAAATTTCCCCGACAAAAATCCTAGGCTATCAAGGGCCTCGCTTAGTTGTCAGGCGATCTTGGAAACCCTACGGGCAGGAGCCCTCCCAAATCGTAAAGCGTGCCCGATCATCAAATGCTGTAACGAGAATGGGAGTGGCATTAGTAGACGAATTGATGATGTACGCGATCTGCGAAATATTTCCACCCATCACCAATCAGGCAGAGGAAATCTCGGGAAAAGATCACCAGCCCCACACCGGAAAAGCCTTTCCGCACGAGGAATTTCGCGACCAACAGCTCTAGCCCAATTTGTCGAGTCGCTTTTCTATTTTCCCAAGTTTTTCGAGAATTTCTTTTTCCGCCTGCACCTCGGCTTTGTTTTCCTGAACAATGACATCAATGATAACTCCTACTATCATATTCATCAGTATCATGGCGATTAGAATAATAAAGGAAAAGAAGTAGATCCAGCTCACAGGGTTTTCATTAAACTGCACAAGCATAATATCCGGCCAACCTTCCAGGGTGGAAATCTGAAACAGAGTCCACAATGAGATGAACAGATTATCCCACCGGGCCGGATCGATCTCTCCAAATGAAAGAGAACCAATTACGGCATAAATATAGAAAATAATGGCCATCAGCCCCAGGACATAAAAAACCCTGGGTATGGAGATTAACAGCGCATTTATCAGGATCTTGAATTGCGGGACATGAGTAACTAGACGCAGCACCCGAAAGACCCTGATAACCCTTACAACGATCAGATTGCTGGATCCATCAATTGGAACCAGGCTTACGGCTACAATTATAAAATCAAACAAATTCCATGGCTCTTTGAAGAAATCAATCTTCCTCTTTTCTCCAAAAATTCTTACCGCTATCTCTGTAATAAAAAACACAGAGATGAAGTAGTCGCCCCTAGAAAGAATATTCTTTATCTGAGGATCAATATTGAAGGTTTCAATACCCGCAAAGACGGCGGTAAGAAATATGACAACAAAGACAATGGCATTAAAAAGTCCATTGTCCTTAACTCCTTTGAAAAAACCCTGGATTGAATCTCTCATCGCTCTCCAATCAAGCTCCCGACATCCCGGCTAGATGCTTCCCTGCGTTTCCGGAATTGTTTCAATTTTTCGCGACTTGATCATGGTTAGGCACATCTGTTCCAAGATGTGCTGTTGGCATTGATTATCACTTCCTCAACTCAATCGGCATTACCTTATTGACCAGAAACCACTTTTCGGGCGGCGCAGGCACATGGTATCGGATCGGGACCGACCTCAAAGAGCGATCTCACCAGGAGACCGTTAGCCGAAGCGGGGTGGAAGGGTCAAGCAGAAGGGCCAGGAGTTCCCCGGCGGGCCCGACTTCGGCTCCCCTGACCCGCCTGGTGGAAGCGCTAACAGGGCCAGAGGCACGGGATCAGAACAGGGCGACTCTGCCGAAAAGCAGTGGCCACCACCTGAATCAGCCAAAACAACTCGGTTTCCGATCCACGGGCCGGATCATCCGGGAACCAGCGAAAAATTCGCCCAGGGATGCGACGCATCGCTCCTGGCCAAAAGAAAATCGGAGGCGCTCACGATGGGTCCAGCCGTGTCACCGGTGCCCAGCTCGAAGTTTATTCCATTCGCGGCGCAACTGTTTTTCATGATCAGTTTATTTTGGTCAAAATAGGTTTTGGGTTCTGCATTGGTCTTTCCCCCACCCCATTCTGGAGGGGTTGGCGCGACCTGAAAAGGCAAAGGGGAAAAGCAGGGGAAAACGACCCTCCCCCCCCCTTGCTCCGAGAATGGACGAACCGCCTGCCCCGGGCAGATTGAGGGCCTGAAGTTGAACGCCATCGAGCCGGCGTTTGCGCTGGACGAGTTGACAGGAATGACGGCGGAAACTACATTCGCGGGAAAACGAGGTTGCCATGTGATGCATTCTTCACAGGCATCCACACCTTCAACATCCTATCCGCTGCAATAGTCAATGAGCAAAGAAACGTATCCCCTGAATCCTGACGGCGAACTCTGTCCACTCCTCAACGACGGGGCCTTCCTCTACAACCTGTATGACGGCGCCGATGCGCGTCACGCAATCAAGCGCTTCATCAAGCGAAACCGCTGGCCCGGGAAACCGCCGGATTCGTACTCGGTCGGCCCCGAGACCATGAAAAAAGCCCTGGTAAGCCTGCACAACACCCGCGAAGGCCGGGAACGGGTGGAATCGGCGACCGGAAGGATGGAGAACCCGCTCACCCTACACCAGGTCATCTGGAACTGCCTCACGATGCGCGCGACAGATCTCATCAAGATGGTGGACGACCACAGCCACACCAAGGGCGACAAAGTGTTCATGTCGCCAGGGGAATATTCCAACCTCCTTGAGGCCCGGGCCGACGAGGTCGAGGCAAACGAGGATGAAAAGAAGAACCTCGTCTGCCTCGCGCTGGCCTTCGCCATGCTGCAACCGGACGACTGCATGGAATTGCTACATACCGCGGCAAACAAGTTTCCGGAATACAGGGACGCGGTCGGCCTGGGGTAACCCTCTTCCCGAGGCATGGCCCCGGCGTGGAGCGTCCTCGGCCGATGGCCGGCCATCAGCCAGCCGTCCGGCTTCAACCCATGGGAATGATGAATACCGAACAAGACTGCATCGCCACGCGCAAACAAGGCGGCCCGGCCAAGGCCCGGGGACCAGCCCGCAATCGCAAGAGGGGTCCAACACTCCTGCTTCCGGGTGCGGTTGCTCTCCTGCTGACCCCCGCGCAGATCCCGGCCGAGATCCAGCCCGCAACGACTGATATTTTGATTTCGAGGCCCGCCGTGCCCGAATCCCTGCGCCGCGAGGCACACGCGGCGGTGGACCGCTCCTGCAAGTGGCTGGCGCGAATGCAAAACGAGGCAGGCCACTGGTCGAATCCCGAGTTCCCTGCGCTGACCGCCCTCCCGGTATGGGGCTTATGCCTTGCCGGTCGCCAGGATACCGAGCCCGTTCATGCCGGAACACGTTACATCCTCTCCTGCGTGCGCGAAGACGGGTCCATTTGGCAGGAGCCGGGCGAAAGGCGCAAGGGAGGCGGCCTGAGCAACTACAACACCGCCCTCTGCATGGTGGCCCTGCACATCGCAGACCCCGACAAGTTTTCCCCGCATGTCCTGAACGCGCGGAAGTACCTGGCACAGACGCAACACCGGAAGCCCGACAAATTCAGGGGGGGGATGGGATACGATGCGGGGACCGGGCGCACCTATGCCGACCTTTCCAATTCATACATGTCCTACGAGGCCATGAAACTCAGCGGGGACCTGAGGAAAGTCGAAGATGAAAACCGGTCAGCCGATCTTGACTGGAACGCCGCCCGCGCCTTCGTGGAGAGCCTGCAGAACGATGACGGGGGGTTCATCTACAAACCGGGCCACAGCATGGCAGGCGCGGATACCAACGAAACAGGGGAAATCACCTTCCGGTCCTACGGGAGCATGACCTATGCCGGCCTGCTGAGCCTGATTTACGCAGACGTTGGCAAAAGCGACCCCCGTGTGCAATCCGCCCTCGACTGGACAGTGAAGCACTGGACACTCGAAAAGAATCCCGGCATGGGGCAGGAGGGAATCTATTATTTCTACAATGTTCTGACCAAGGCTCTTGCCGTCTGCGGAAGGGAGACCCTGACCCAGCCCGACGGAACAAAAATCTCATGGCGCAGCGAATTGATCAGAAAACTTCTGAACCTGCAGAAGATCGATCCCTCTGATGGTTCGGGCTACTGGGTCAACCAGGCCAGCCGCTGGATGGAGGCCGACCCTGTCCTGGTGACGTCCTACGCGCAGATCGCCCTCCTGGTTGCGCTGGGTGATCAATGACCGCGGCCGGGAAATCAAGCCATGCCGGGGGACGGACGCATTTCCCCTTGCGTTTAATCCGGAACATCTGACAAGCTCCTTGCCTTCCGGGAGATAATCAAAACCCCGCCCGCTGAGCGGCTACGTCATCCCCCTCCCCCCAACGACTAGCTGTAAGGCGGGTGGGGTGTCTTTCTTCGCAAGTCCGGATCCCGCCAAGCAAGCGCACACATCCCGGCGATTGTGATCATCAGCCCATCTGCCGGCAGCCGGCCTTGGGCCGCCCACGTCGTGCCGCTCCGTCCAGTGAAAGCCGCCCCTCTTCACCGGGGTGATCGGTGTCCTGCCCGTAGAGGACGGGATCCACTCGTTCCTTTTCAGCGAGAACGCGGTGAACCTCGCGCCGGAACAATTCGTGTTGCGTTCCGGGTGCGGACAAATAGAATAAAAGGAAAAAGGAGACGCATGGCTATCAAACATTCCTTTTCATGGTGGTGCTTCGAAGACCGGGTTGATCCGGCCGAGCTGATCACGGGAGCGGCGCGATTGGGATACGACGGCGTGGACCTGCCGGGAATAGAGCACTGGGATGCGGTGCGGGATGCCGGCCTGGAACTGGCTGCCGTCAATGGGCACCAGACCATCGAGGACGGCCTAAACCGGAAGGAGAACCACGACCGGATCGAGCAGGAGATCATCGGGCAGCTGGAGCTGGCACAGAAGTATTCAATCGCCTGCCTGATCTGCCTGTCCGGAAACCGGCACGGGGAGGACGACGAGCGGGGCATTGATGTCACGGCGGAAGGACTTCGCCGGGTTGCCCCGGCGGCTGAGCAGGCCGGCGTGACCCTGGTACTCGAGCTGTTGAACAGCAAGGTCGATCACCCCGGCTATCAGTGCGACCATACCCCGTGGGGCGTGGAAGTGATCCAGCGGGTCGGGTCGCCACGCGTCAAGCTGCTCTACGACATCTACCACATGCAGGTCATGGAAGGGGACCTGATCCGCACCATCCGCGACAACCATCAGCACTTCGGGCACTACCACACGGCCGGCACCCCGGGCCGCAACGAGCTCGACGAGCGCCAGGAAATCAACTATCCGGCGGTGATCACCGCAATCCAGGAAACCGGATACGACCAGTACATCGGTCACGAGTTTCTTCCCGTCGACGACCCCATCGTGTCCCTCGAGCGCACACTGCAGATCTGCAAACCGTAGGACCTGCACGGCACCCGGCCTGAACGCCTCCGGGTTGCGGCACACTCCCTCGTGAAGCCGGGCGGTGACCCGGTGCCCATCGCGACTCCATACACACTGGGCGGGAAAACCCCTTCCTGGCAGGCAGGGGTCAATCCCGGAAGCGGGATCCAGCGCGCCTGATCCTCGAAGCCTGCGGGGAACCCTCCCCTTGAAATTTCCCACGCCAAGACCAGGGTCATTCTCCGGATCGCATAATCTGGGTCATTATCGACCGCAATCCCGTTAAATCCGGCCCGAAAGAGAGTGTCGGCTGTGCCCAGCCGCCCGGATTCGGCCAAAATCCCCCACCCTACGGTTCCAGCACAAAGGAAAAACCTGCAATCAGGCTCCACCCGGGTATTGAAAGCGGGACGCTTGACCGCGAACATGACCATGCATGGCTACTTCACGACCAGCCCTCCGTCTTTCGGTGGCGAACAGCGGAACCGCGAACCCGTGGCACTCCTTGTCCCGGTCGCCCCTCCCTGGCGCAATCATGGCCCATCGCGGCGTGATGGGTGGTCTTCTGTGGTGCCTGTGTCTGGCGGCGGCCATCTTTGCGCCTGTTGTTTCGCCTGCCCAGCCCAACAACGAGGCAGGGATCGATCAACGGCTGGAGACTCTAGAGTCCCTGGTGGCCCAGTGGTCGGACCTCCGCCTGACCCTCGCCGAAGAAGAACGGGCGTGGGAGGAAGACCATGCACACCTGGAGCGGGAGATCGATCTCCTCCAAAAGGAGCGGTCGGTTCTGGTCAAGACAATGGAGACGGAGAATGCGACCGAAAACCCGGTTGACGGAAGCCGCCCGGCAATCCTGCGGGAACAGAACCGCCTGGTTGCGATTTCCGATGCACTGCCCGCCTTGATCGGCCGTGCCGAAGCTTCTCTCCGTGCCTGGCCTGCGCGGCTGCCCCCCCCGTTCCGGAAACCGCTTGATGAGGCTTTCCGTCCCATCGTTGAGGAACAGGAAAAGGGAGCCCCGCCCCGAGTGGAATCCTACGGGGCCCGCCTTGAACGCGTGGTGGCCCTCTATACGGAAATCGAAAGGCTGCAAAGCACGATTCATGTGATGAGAGAGATGCTTCCCGGGAAGGACGGCACGCGCCGCGAGGTGGACGTCTGCTACATCGGGCTGGCCCGGGCGTTCGCCGTGTCGGCGGACAACACCTGGGCAGCCACCGGAACGCCCTCGGATGCAGGGTGGAAATGGCGGGAAGATCCTATGCTCGCGCCACGGATCCGGCAGGCGGTTTCGGTAAGCCGGCGCGAGCAGGAGATCACCGCCGTGGTGCTCCCCCTGGCTATCCACGGAGATGCGCCATGAGGGGAACGCTCATTCTTCTTCTCACTCTGGCTTTCACTCCTGGTCTTTCCGCCCAGGACATCCTGCCCGCCGCCATCGAGGATGCGCGCCGGGACGTGGCGGTGGCCACCGGGGAACTGAACGCATTCCGCGATACCCAGGCCGCAGCTCGGAGACCGCTCACCGGGGAACTTGAGCGCCTTCATGCCGAGGTGCTCCGCCTGCGAAAGGATCTGGAACATCGCCGCCAGACGAGGCAACAGGACCAGCGCGAGCGAGAGCGCCTTGCATTGAGCGTCACCCGGCTGCAAAAGGACTTCCAGTTTGCCCGGGGACTTCTCCAGGAATATCGGCGGTCGCTTGAAACGCGCATGGGCATGGCAGAATCCATTGCCCTGGCTCCTCGGCTAGCCCCCATCGACCACGGGCTGACCTCGGGGTCATCGCCTTCCAACGTGCTCGACTCGGTGGACGCACTCCTCCGGCTGGCGGAGGAACAAAGCGTCCAACGACTGGGAGGCGTCCGGCATGGGGGAACCTGTCTCGACGTGGAGGGAACGGAACGCCGGGGACAATTCGCCGTGCTGGGTCCCGCGACCTACTTTGCGTCAGAGGACGGGGAGGTCGCAGGCCTGGTGGTCAGCCGTATCGGAAGCAGCTTGCCCGTGCTGTTTCCAAACCTGGAACCGCCGTCGATCGGACCCATCACAACCCTCGTCAACGGCGGGAAAGCCGATTGCCCCATCGACGTCACGGGAGGCGACGCCCTCCGGGTCGCCGCCCGCAGGACCGGCCTTGGGGAGCATCTTCTGGCGGGTGGGCTGGTCATGGTGCCACTTCTCCTGATCGGCGCGGCAGCCCTGGTACTCACGGCATGGAAACTCCTGGCCCTCCGGTCGGTGCGAACACCGGCGCGGGGCCTGGTCGAGGACGTGGTGGACCACCTGGACCACGGGCGCCTTGACGAGGCCCGGGCCCGGGCCACCCAGGCCGGCAAGCCGTTCGATATCATTCTCGCTGCCGGCATTGATTCCCGCCGCGCACCCCGGGAACACCTCGAGGAGCTGATGCACGAACGCGTGCTGTCGACCCTTCCGGGGCTCGACCGTCACCTGGGAATGCTCGCCGTCCTCGGGGGCGTGGCACCACTGCTTGGGCTGCTCGGGACGGTGACCGGGATGATTCACACCTTCGAGATGGTGACGGTATTCGGCACCGGGGATGCCAGGCTGCTTTCGGGCGGGATCTCAGAAGCGCTCATCACCACCGAGATCGGCCTCATCATCGCCGTGCCGGTATTGTTGATCCACGCCTATCTCAGCCGCCGGGTAAAGACCCTCGTGTCAGGCCTGGAGCAGACCGCTGTTCGGTTCGTGAATCAACTGCAGGACGCGGGGGAGGAGCCCCGTGCTTGAACAGATTCTCCATTCATGGAACACCACCGGGCCTCTCCTCCCGGCCCTGTTCGCCGTGTCCTTCGGCATCTGGTTCCACTTCTTCCGCATACGCGGCGCCCTCGTGCGCATCACCGGGATGTCCACCGGCTTCGAGGAGGAGTTGAGCGCAAACTTGTCAGCCCGTTCCCTGGAGGAAAACCTCGAGCTATACGGGCGTGGCCGAGACGCACTTTCTTCCGGCGTGGCCCATGCCCTCGCCGCCCTGCGAAAGAGTCTTGCCCCGGGGGAAGCCTTCGATCAACGCAGCCACGGGCAACTGGGAGTGATCGAGCGGGACACGGTGGTCCTCTCCGCCCTGACCACCGCGGCACCGCGCCTCGGGCTCCTTGGCACGGTCATCGGCATGGTCGCCACCTTTCGCGCGGTGGCCGGAACACACGGGACAATGGCGGCCGAGATCTCATCAGGAATCAGCCAGGCCCTTTTGACCACCCAGATCGGGCTGGTGGTGGCCATCCCCGGCGTCTTTGGACTCGCGCGCATCCACCAGCTCCTGAAACACGCGGAAGCGCGCCTGGGCAAATGCCGATCGCGGTTGATCCTGGCCGCCTCACGCATGGAGGCAACACGATGAAAAGGATGGGCTACGGCCGTTCATCACCGGGACGCGGAGTGGAAATCAACATCTCCCCTCTCATCGACGTGGTCTTTCTCCTGTTGATCTTCTTCGTGGTCGCCACCGTCTTCGTCCAGGAGACCGGGGTGGACGTGCAGAAACCCCGGGCGGCCAGCGCACACAACCTGGACAGGAAAAGCATCCTCTTCGCGCTGACCAGGGAGGGCGACGTGGTCTACGGGGGCCGCCGGATCGGGCTCAACGGGGTACGCGGCGTCGTGACGCAGCTTCTACAGGGCGAGGACCGGCCGGTCATCCTCGTCGGCGACGAGAATGCGAATGTGGGGGTCCTTGTGGACTTGATTGACGAGTGCAAGCTCGCCGGAGCAAGTCAGGTAAGCATTGCAGCGCAGCGGGAGGATCGATGACCGTTCCCGCCCCCGATCGCCCGAACAATGCCTGGTGTGCATTGCTGGCCGGCCTATGTTCCCTGCTTCTGTTCGCCGGGCTGCCGCTACTGGAATCGCTGGTCGCCCACGACACCCATCCTCCAGAGGCTCATGAACTCCATGCGGTGGCCATCGCCCCTCCCCCACCCCCTCCTCCGTCACGGCCTGAACAGGCCAAGAAAACCCCGGACCCGCCGCGTCCACCGGACATGGAGAAGGCGCGACCCCTCATCCCCATCCGCGCAAAGCTCCGCCTCGACATGTCCATCCACGACATCGCCGCTGACTTCGCCCCCCGCCTTCAGGTGGAGCGACCGAGCCTGACCCATGCATCCAGTCACGTCCTCGAGCAGGCTGAGATCGATCATCCCCCCCTCCCTGTCATGCGGATGAGCCCGATCTATCCACCCCGGGCCCGGGCCCGGGGCATCGACGGCGAGGTACAGGTGGAATTCGTGGTGGGAACGCTGGGAAAAGTTCATGGCGCGGTGGTGGTGCACGCCGAGCCGCCTGGCGTCTTTGAGGCGGCCGCCCTTCGCGCCGTGCGGCGCTGGCGGTTCCAGCCCGGAACGAAAGGAGAGGAACCGGTCCCGGTTCGGGTTCGACAGCGGCTCGAGTTTTCCCTGGGAAGGTAGGGTACAGCCATGCGTTTTTTTTGCCATATTCTCCTGTTGCTCCTCTCCGCCGCGACGGCGTGCGCGGAGAACAACCCGTTCCAGCCCTCGGTAACAGCACGGGAGGCAGGCATCCTGCAGCGTGCAGCAGAGCTGCTACCGGACGACGTGAATGCGGCCATCGCCCTGCTCGACGAGGAACGCAACGACAAGGGCAGCGCCGCCCTCGACTTCGCGGCGGGAAATTTCTATTACCAGGATAACCGCATGGAGGAAGCGGCCGCGGCCTACGGGGACGCCATCGGGAAACTTCCGCTGTTCCGCGCGGCGCTCAACAACCTGGGCCGGGTATACATGCAGGAGAAGGACCTCGAGCGTGCGGCGGAGACCTTCCAGGCGCTGGCGCGCAGCGGGCAAGCCGATGGGGACACGCTGGTATTGCTGGGACACGCGCTTTTACTGCAGGGCCACCCAGTATCTGCCGAGGGCGCCTACAGGCAGGCCCTCGTCCTGAACATCCACGCCCCCAATGCCATGCGGGGACTGGCCAAGTGCCTCATTGAGCAGCAGCGAACCGCCGAGGCCCTTGCGTTGACCCAGGAGTTGTTGCGCGCCGACCCCGCGGACGGCGAGGTCTGGACGCTCCGAGCCAACGCCTTCCTCCTGCTGGACCGGACGGAGGATGCCATCACCTCGATCGAGACCTGCAGCCGGCTGGATCTCGCCACCCCGTCACTGCTGGCCACCCTGGGAGATCTCTACATCAACCGGCGTCAGCCGCGCGAGGCAACCGCCGCGTACAAAAAGGCCTTCGAGCAGGATGAACCCTCGCTGGACCGGATCCTACGGGCCGCGGAAGGATTCCTGCTTCTTGATGACCCGACCGCGGCGCGATCCCTGCTCGAGCAAGCGCATGCGCAGAAAAAGCCCGGCACGGCTGCGCCGGCGCACCATGCGGGCCTGCTGCGGCTTGAGGCCCGGCTAGCGATGCTCCAGGGTGACCCCAGGACCGCCCGCCGGCAGTACGAAGAGCTGCTTCGCCACGCCCCCCTCGACGGGGAGGCCCTCCTGGCCCTGGCAAACCTGGCCCGGAACGATGGCGACGCCGGGATGGCAGAGCTCCTGTGCGAGCGGGCCTCAAGAATCGATGGACACGAGGCACAGGCCCTGCTACAGCACGCAGAATTGAAGGTCGACGGAGAAGACTACGCCGCAGCAGCAGGCCTGCTGGAATCCTCCCTGGCCTTTGACAACCGCCCGGCTATTGCCCGCTACCTTGAACAAGTCCGGCGCCTTGTGCCTCAAGACACGGCGGAAACCGGCAGGCCCCCGGCCCGAGACCGGGAGGCAGGGCCTGCCCACGAATAACGAACCGCTATTTCATTGCGGGCAACAGGCACGGGGCCGGGCGATCCTCTTCTCCTTGTCCCCTATCCAGGCTGGGCCGCTCCGGATCAGGCACCGGGCCCTTCCGCATCCCGGCACCGCAGCGCTGGAAACGGACGCCCCGGGACAAGCTGTTTCCCGTCCGTGAATCCTTCTGGGGCATCGGCGAGTTCCTTGATGAGCTTGTTTCGCCAGTACGAGACCCTCTCCGCCTCCTCCGGTCGCCGGGAGAGGTCACGTAACTCGTGGGGGTCGTCCGTCAACCGGAAGAACTGCTCTCTTCCATCGACCACGAACCAGACAAACTTTTCCTTCCCGTCCGTCATGGTGTGGTGCATCAACCGATGCCCCCCCGGCGCGCACTGCAGGTGCAGTTGCCGGGATGCCGGCGGCGGGTCGCCTCGAAGAATGCCGCCGAGGCTCGTGCCATCCACCGTGTCGGGAATCTCGATGTCCGCCAGGTCAAGGAGGGTCGGCATGATGTCTTCCAGGCACACGGGATAATCCAGAACCTGCCCAGCCGGACAATCGAGGCGGCGAGGAAGCCTCACCATGAAGGGAACCCGGGCCGAGCCCTCATAGGGCATTGATTTCTTCCACATATAGTGGTCCCCGAGCATTTCTCCATGATCAGAGGTGTAGAGGACGATGGTGTTGTCCAGGTCCAGGCCGCTGGTCAGGTTGCTCAACAGCCGCCGGATCTGATCGTCCAGGTGATTGATCAGGCCGTAGTACCCCGCGCGCGCCGATAAAAGCGCCTCCCCCTCGAGGTTGACCGCGCCCATGCTCCCGCTTGCACCCGCGCCGATCCCACCGTTGGGTGGCGGGGACGCCCAGTCCCCGATATGACGATCCGGAACACCGGTCCGGATGTACCGGATGAAGTAGAACTCTGGGGGGATCAGCGGGGGATGCGGAGCGATGAACGATGAAACGAGGCAAAACGGCCGGGTGGGGTCCCGCCGGGCCAGGAATCTTTGCGTTTCGTGAACGGTCCAGTTGGTGGAATGCAAATCTTCGCGAAGCTGAAAAGGACGGGCGGTCCAGTCATTGTACAGGATGCCGCTGCCATAATATCCCGCCCCCCCCTCCGGCATGTTTCGCCGCAGGAATTCGTCGTAATCGTCTTCGCAGCGATAGTCGCTCAGCACAACCTCCTCGAAGCCCATCCGCTTGCGGGGCGGATACTGGTGCATGGTGAGGCCAATCCATCCAGTCTGGTACCCGGCATCCCGGAACACCGACCCCAGCGTGTGCTCGACATCCCATTCCTCGTTGACATTCGTTCGCGCCCCGTGCGTGTCCGGGGCCTGCCCGGAAAGCAGGCTCCGCCGCGCAGGATGGCATACCGGGCACGTTGAGTACGCGCGGGTAAACCGCGTCCCGCCACTGCCGATGGCGTCCATGTTCGGCGTGATCAGGACGGGATGTCCCTCGCAGCTGAGGCAGTCACCCCGGTGCTGATCGGCGAGAAGCAACAGGATGTTGGGCTTTTCTTGTCGCATGGACTTCATCCGCTATCGCATCCACCAGAACGCCGGATACCCGCGACCGGGGAGCAAATACCATTACCGCGAGGGAGAGACCTTGGCAAGAACGCCAGCGAAATTCCGTCAATCCCCGGAGCAGGGCCAGGACCATCCCGTCAAATGCTGATTCCATCGTTCGCGCCGCATGACCGACAAAATCCGCGATGGATTGGAGGATCGGCCCGAGGCGGACGGGATGGCCGTGGCAATCTGCCACGCAAGATCATCGAGACAGGCATCATCCACCCCGCTGGGCAGCAATGGGTGTGCGATGCATTTACCAACAGGTGATCGGCATCAATACCGGTCCATGCCCCGCCTGTTTTTCGTTTCACGCAATCCATCCTGAAGCCACGCCTGGACGCATCCCCCGCGGGGATCAGGCGAGGTCGAAGCGATCCAGCTCCATCACCTTGCCCCAGGCAGCCGCGAAGTCTCGAACAAAGGCCTCCTCCGAATCATCACATGCATAGGCCTCCGCGATGGCCCGGAGCTGCGAGTTCGAACCGAAGATCAAGTCGGCCCGCGTGCCGGTCCACTTCAGGTCGCCCGTCCCGCGATCATGGCCCCCGAAGAGATCCCCGGAACCGGAAACCGGCTTCCACTCCGTGTTCATGTCGAGCAGGTTCACGAAGAAATCGGGAGTCAACGTCCCGGGCCGGGAGGTGAAGACACCAAGCTCGGACTGTCCGGTGTTGGCGTTCAGGACGCGCATGCCGCCCACGAGAACCGTCATCTCCGGCGCGGTCAACATCAGCATCTGTGCCCGATCCACGAGGAGTTCCTCTGCCGTTCTCCTGTGCCCGTTCCTGAGGTAATTGCGAAATCCGTCCGCGGTCGGCTCAAGCACGGCAAATGATTCCACGTCCGTCTGCTCCTGCAAGGCGTCGGCGCGTCCGGGCGAGAAAGGCACCTGCACGTCATGCCCGGCGTCCCGGGCCGCTTGCTCTACGGCCGAGCACCCACCCAGAACGATCAGGTCCGCGAGGGAAACATTCGTCCCCGCGGGCTGCGAGCGGTTGAAGTCCTCCCGGATCTTCTCCAGGGCCTCAAGCACCTTCCCTAACTCAGCCGGACTGTTTACCTCCCAATCCTTCTGTGGCGCGAGGCGGATGCGCGCCCCGTTCGCCCCGCCCCGCTTGTCCGTGCCGCGGAACGTCGCCGCCGACGCCCAGGCGGTCGAAACCAGCTGGGAAATGGACAGGCCCGACGAAAGGATCTTCTCCTTGAGCGAAGCAATGGCCTGCGCCCCAATCAACTCGTGATCGACTTCAGGGACGGGATCCTGCCACAACTGAGCCTCCGCAGGCACCTGCGGCCCCAGACATCTCGAGCGGGGCCCCATGTCGCGGTGCGTCAGCTTGTACCACGCCCTCGCGAAGGCATCCGCAAACTCGCCGGGGTTCTCGAAGAACCGTCTCGATATCGGCGCGTAGACCGGATCCTCCTTGAGGGCAAGATCCGTCGTCAGCATCATGGGCGCGTGGGACGTTGACGGATTGTGGGCATCCGGCACGGTGCCTGCCGCGGATGCATCCGTGGGCGTCCACTGGGTTGCACCGCCGGGACTCTTCACCTGTTGCCACTCGTAGGTAAACAGGTTTTCGAAAAAGTTGTTGTCCCACTTCGCGGGGGCGGTGGTCCAGGCACCCTCCAGCCCGCTCGTGATGGTATCCTCCCCCCGTCCGCCGCCAAACTGATTCTTCCAGCCAAGGCCCTGCTCCCCGACGTCGGCGCCTTCTGGTTCGGGACCCACGTGCTCATCCGCATCGGCAGCGCCATGGGCTTTCCCAAAGGTATGTCCGCCGGCAATGAGCGCAACGGTCTCCTCGTCATTCATCGCCATGCGGCCGAATGTCTCCCGAATGTCCCTCGCGGCAGCGAGCGGATCCGGGGTGCCGTTCGGCCCCTCCGGGTTGACGTAGATCAGGCCCATCTGGACCGCACCAAGGGGATCCTGGAGTTCCCTGTCGCCGGTATAGCGCTCATCTCCAAGCCACGTGTTCTCGGGTCCCCAGTAAATGTCCTCCTCAGGCTCCCAGACGTCCTCGCGACCGCCGGCAAAGCCGAGCGTCTTGAACCCCATGGACTCCAGGGCACAGTTGCCGGTGAAAATCATCAGGTCGGCCCACGAAAGCTTCCGGCCGTATTTCTTCTTGATCGGCCACAACAACCGGCGCGCCTTGTCGAGGTTTGCGTTGTCCGGCCAGCTGTTGAGGGGAGCGAATCGAAGTGTTCCGGACGCCGCGCCGCCGCGGCCATCTCCAATGCGGTACGTGCCCGCGCTATGCCAGGCCATCCGGATGAACAGCGGCCCGTAATGGCCGTAATCTGCCGGCCACCAGTCCTGCGACGTGGTCATGACCTCCTCGATGTCCTTCTTGAGGGCATCCAGGTCGAGGGACTTGAACTCCCTTGCGTAGCAGAACTCCTCGCCCATCGGGTTGGATGAGGCTTCCTGATGCAGCATCTTTAGGTTGAGTTGATTCGGCCACCAATGCTGGTTTGCCACCGTGCCACGCGCATGCGATCCGCCCATCACCGGGCATTTGCTTTCACTCTCCATTTTCTCTCCCATCCTGATTCTGCCTTGGTCCAAGGCCCACTTGTATACAGGAGCCAACCGGATCTGACCATAGCTTACTCCATCGAGCGGAGGACTCAATAGAAACGAACAGCGCCGGGCGTGGTTCCCCGGACCCAAGCCAGGCACCACGCCCAACCCCAACCCGCGAAGAGCCATGCTGGCCCGCGGCACCGTACAAAGAATTGCCGCCAAATATTTCAGGCCGTATGATGATAGAGGAGGATGTTTCCGTGCGGGTCTCGGTTGCATTGGAAGCCGATTTTTTTCTGGCGGCCTGAATGCGAAATCGGCGGCCGGGGCGAATTTTCCGACCACGCTCCAGGACCCATCC
>CAZTAB010000324.1:0-3162 GCA_964611475.1 uncultured Verrucomicrobiota bacterium
GGTCCACCTCCGGCGGCATATCGAAATCCTGAAGCTCCCTATCGGCAGAGAAATCATCCGCGGAACCGCTGAGATCCATCCCGATTATGCTGACGGTCGAGAGGAGTGCGGGATCCCTTCGCCAACTGGCGACCTGGTTCTTGGTATGGGTCTGACTGTTTGCCCGCAGCCAGAGTTCCCAGGTGAAGTCTCCGGACATTTCGACCTGCGGGCTGATGGTCCCGGCAAAAAACTCTCCGGAATCATCGGAACGAAAGAACCGCCCGCCCTGGGCTGTGGAAAAATTCTCCGGCACGGATCCCGGGTCGAAGGCCCGCAGGGTGCCCGAGCCGCCCCCAAAGCCAGGCTGGGTATAGTCCCACCCGTCGCCCCCATTCGTGTCGGAGTTCGCATTGAGGTAGAGATCAAGTGACCCCGTAACGTCTTGCGCATCGGCTTGGGCCAAGCCCATGGCAAGGATTGAGGTCGATGCGGCTCGCGCGATCAACAGGGGCGTATTCAAGATTTCTCCACCATGCATTTATTGCTACATTAATCCCCTGACTATAGCACAAACATGGGAAATCGGAAGCCTTCATGGGAGAGATCGCGTGATGAGAATGAACAGAGCCATCGGCTCGGGGATGGTCGCGCATCTGGTCCTCTGTTTCGGCGTGATCGCCGAAGAGCGACGCGAATACGAGCCGACGTGGGAATCCCTGGACCGCCATCCGACTCCCGCATGGCTCATGGACTCAAAATTCGGGCTCATGGTTAACGGGGTCAAGTGCAACGAGGAAGAGTGGCGGGCCTACTGGGCGGAAGAACGGGGCGAACCCGTGCCGAAGTATAATTACCGCCGCATTGCCTGGGATGACGGCAGGTGGGATCCGGAAGGACTGGCGGACTTGGCGGCCTCGGCGGGGGCACGATACGTCACGTTCGGCATCGGGTTTCCCTTCGTCTCGTACCCAAGCAAATACGCGGGCGTCCCCGGAAGCCCGATTCGCACGGTCCGCGGTCCGGACGGCAGCCCCAAGGACTATGTCGGAGAACTCGCGGAGGCGCTCCGGGCGCGCGGGTTGAAATTCGGAACGATTTACGGCTATCGGCACCCGGAAAAGCACCCATACTGGCTGAAGTCGATGCAGGAGCTGGTCGACCTGTACCAGCCGTCCCTGGTCTGGTGGGACGACGATAAATTTTCGTATCCCTCCGATGAGCTGAGGACGAAGGAGATGCTCGCCTATTACTACAACAACATGAGGAACCAGGAGGAAGCGGCCTCGGAGGACACGCTGGGTTCGGAGAAGCGTCCGCACTTCGGGCTCCGTCAATGGCACGGGGACTGGTTCCGCAAGGAAGCGCGTGACAAACCGCCTGCGATCGAGATCTCGGACGGCTACTTTATCCGGTATGAGGAATTCATGAAAGCGGACTGGATCACCGTGACGGGTGAACGCCCCCGGGGTCTCGTCTCCACGTATCTGCACTGGTTGATCCACGCGGCGGCCCATGGCGGTGGGTTGGAGCTGGCCATCAGCTGGAATAATGGAGCGTTCATGCCTCAAATGAAGCGCCAACTTGGCCAGATCGGCGACTGGCTGGACGTGAACGGCGAGGCGATCTACGGAACCCGGCCCTGGCGGAAGGGAAGACCTTCCACCCGGACCGGTGCCGGCACAGAAGTTCGGTTCACGAAAAGCGACCGTTCACTCTACGCCATTTTGTTCGACTGGCCGGGTGAGGATGTCCTGTTTCCGCATCTCCACCTTCGGAGGGACTCCGTCGTCGAAATGCTTGGCCGCAGGGCCTACGCGGATGAGCTCCCCTGTCAGCAGAAGCCCAGCGGTGCCCACATCACCATCCCCTACAGCGGCACCGCGATGACCGGGCCGGTGGATTACGACGACCCGGACCGGTATCCCTACCGCGTCATCCTCCCCTGCGACCACGCGTTCGTGATCAAGCTCACGCCGGTTCCTGAATGGATCGAGTGAGGGGGCGGTCCCGGGGAAAAGGTAGGGTCGCGGGCCTGCGCCCGTTTCATGACCAAATCCATGTTTCCCAGTCCCCATTGCATTCGCTGCTCGGTTGTTCCTGAATCGGGATCAAGAGTGCGACGAGGAGAACGGGGCTTGAGGCGGTTTTTTTGCGCGGGAATGTCGATTCTTGGACATTCTCCACGGGGATGTTATTTTCCGTTTCCCAAATACCGAATGCCAACAACCGAAGAAGCGAGAACCCATGACTTCCATTCCCCCGCTTTCCTCCTATCCCAAGCGCGAACAGGCGAAACGAAAAGAGATCATTCGACGCCTCACGGATCCGAACTACATCCTTGCGCCCTACCTGGAGCAGCACATCACGTCGAAGAACCCGATCCGTGACGGATTTCTTCCGGTCGGCTCCGACTTCCGCGATTTCACGGTTGTGGAGAACAGGGGGACATTTCATGCATTTTATATCGACGTCCGTCACGGCAAGCACAGCCGGCGCCCGGACAACCCGTTTTACAACGGGCACGCCTCAACAGAAGATTTCATGACCTGGGAGATTCATCGTCCCCCCCTTTTGCCGATCGACGGGACCTGGGAAGGTGGCCGCGTGGGCGCGCCATTTGTGTTCCCGGTTTCCGGCCTGCGGAATCTCGAGGCGATGGCCGGGCATAAGGTCCGTTTTGTCATGATCTACACGGGCCTTTCCGAGCGGTTGTGCCAGAGCTTGGGCATGGCGTTCAGCGAGGACTGCATGCACTGGACTCGGTACGACACCAACCCGGCCTTTCAGCCGGTCAACCTGGAGTGGGCGGAGTGGTCGAAGACGACTCTTTCCAACTGCCGCGACCCGCACGAGCTGAAGATCGGAAAGAATTACTTCCTCTATTACACCGCGCTGATGCGGAACGGGGATCCCTGTGTAGCCGCTGCCGAGTCAACAAACCTCGAGGATTGGACGGACCGGGGCCCGATTCTGGGCCGTGAGTTTGGAGACGTCATGCCAGCGATGCTGGAATCGGCCTGCGTATATCCAATCGGAAAAAAATACGTTTTAACCTACCCACACGGAGGCAGCGTGTAGAACGCGAACTACAACGACACGCACACGAATGGGACAGTGGAGAAACAAATCGAAGGCAAATGGGCGATGGAGCAGCTCAAAGTAAAGGGCACCCGTTAGCTC
>CAZTAB010000325.1:0-19714 GCA_964611475.1 uncultured Verrucomicrobiota bacterium
CGCAGATCACCAGTGGCGCGGGCTTGGGTCTCGACAGGCGCCCGTACAGTGCCGTGATGTCGCAGAAGTCACATCGGAACGGGCACCCCCGGGAATACTGAACCGGAATGGAGTAGTACTTCTTGAGATCCAACAAATGCCACATCGGAACGGGCGTCTTCTCGACGGATGTCTTGTTGTTGCTCAGCAGATCGACCGCCTGGTGCCCGCCCCCGTTGATTACGTCATGCTCCGCATATGTTTTTTTAGCCTTTCCCAGAAGAAAATCCCGGATGAACGCCGGCAGCGTAATTTCTGCTTCCCCTGTGACGATGTAGTCCAATTCGCTCGTCCGTTCGGGATACGAGGTCGGAAACGGGCCGCCTCCAATCACTTTTTTCCCCAGGGCGTGTGCCGCTTTAATCACTTCATTGTGTGACTTCTCCTGAACGATCATGGTGGATGTGAACACCAGATCGGCTTCCTCAAGTGCGTTCTCGTCGAGCGGCTCGATGTTTAGATCGCAGACCGGAAGGACGTTGAAATGCTCGGGCGGAAGCATGGCCGCCACCGTGGCAAGCCCCGTAGGCGGCATAATCGCCTTCTTCCCCACGAATTCGATCGCGTGCTTGTAGCTCCAGAAGGTCGTTGGAAACTGGGGATAAACTGGAAGTACGTTGATTTTATTCTTCTTGTCGGTGATATGTATCATGGGTAATTGCCATTCTACTCAGACTGCTTTTCGTACGTTCCTGCGGAACTGAAATAGATGTTCCCGTTCCGCCCCTGCGGGGCGGGTCAACTCCTTGGCGTCATGCATACGGCACGCTCTGACCGAGACTTTACAGGGGAACCAACGCGACGCAAGGCAAGAACGTATCCGGCCGGCCGGCGGATCTATCTTCCCGGGGCTCCCAATTCCCTGAAATTGCTCTTGAATTCAGGTATAGACGAGAAATTTCTTGCCATGTCGGCTGTGATTGGACGGGATCCGGTGATGACGAAGAGCCATGGGCCTGGTTGGGTCTTCGCCACGGAGCCGGGATCGCAGAGATAGGAGGCATTTTCAGGCAGATGTTCGGCCCACTGGTAGACGGCGTTGGCTTCCTCCGTGCCGCCCGGATGGCCGCGGTATGCTGCGACGGTCATCACACCGTCCTTGCCCAGCAGGCGGAGACTGCTCTCGAGTGCGGGAATGGTTGTCGCCTTGCGGGTCACGATGCGCTGGTCGCCTCCTGGAAGATACCCGAGGTTGAACATCAGAGTGCCCATGCTCTCGCGGTGCATTGGATGAACATGGTTCTCGATCGATTCGTGCCCGGCGTGGATCCAGTGCATGGTGCAATCCACACCCGACCCGGTGAGAAGCGCCCCGGCGGTGTCGAGCGCCTCTTGCTGGATGTCGAAGGCGTAGACGGTCCCGTGAGGCCCGACCTGTTCGGCGAGGAATAGGGTGTCCCGGCCGCCCCCCGCGGTGGCATCGACGGCAACCTGACCGGTCCGAAGAACGGCGTCGACAATCCGGTGGCTCAATTCAACGATAGACCGCGTTGTCATTTGCGCGTGGTTCGCCGTCGTGACGGTGGTACCCGGATCTCAGCTATCTCTTCGCGACCCGCACTGCTTGGACCCAGTGCATGGGCTGCCGGCCCGTGAAGTCGGCGATCTGGTGGCGGCAACTGAATCCGCACGCAACGCACGCGGTATCGTCCCGGGCTTCGCGAACGGCGGGAAAGAGCCTGCGCTCGCCGCATTTCCTCGAAACGTCATAGTGGGCCGTTTCGTAACCGAAAGATCCAGCCATTCCGCAGCAGCTCGAATCGGTTTCCGATACCTCTGCACCCCGAACGTGTGCCAAAATCTGTTTCATGGCCGTGGTCCGGTACAGGGCTTTCTGATGGCAATGGCCGTGGACGAGGAACCCGGATGAGTCGGATTCAAACCCAACAGACAGGCGGCCTGCATTGATCTCGTCAGCGAGAAACTGGTCAAGCAAGCGGATCCCGGTCTGTGCCCGCTGCGCCAGTGCCGTATCGTTCACCAAGTCCGGCAGGTCGTCGGTCAGGGCGGAAGCACAGCTCGGCTCAAGTACGACAACCGGGTCGCCGGCGCAGAGGTGCTGATCCAGCCGGCGAAGGGTCTCTGTGCCCTTTTCCCTGGCATCGCGGAGGAACCCCTTCGAAATCCGCGGCCTCTGGCAACATCCGCCATCGAACACCTGGACGGTGAACCCGCATGCTTCCAGGAGTTCCACCGCTGACCGGCCGATCTCCGGCTCGAAATAGTTTGTAAACGTGTCGGCGAACAAAACGACCTTGGCTCCGCCGGATGCCGCGTGGTCCCGCCGACGGGAAATCCAGGAGGAGAGTGATTGGCGGGCGTAGGCGGGCAGCTTCCGCCTGCGATCCACGCCGGCGGTTTTTTCCAGCATGGCCCTGAACATGCGGCTATGTTGAACCGCGTTCACCATCGGGGCCAGCGCGCCGCAAAACCATCGAGCCATCTCCGGGGTGGCGGCTGTCATTCGATCCAGCAGTGTGGTTCCGTTTCGGTCGTGGTAGGCCTGCAGGAAATCGCCTTTCAGTTTTGCCATGTCGACGTTGCTGGGGCACTCGGCTTTGCATGCCTTGCAGGAGAGGCACAGATCCAGGATTTCGTAGAGTCCCTTGCTGTACATCCCCGACTCGCCCATCTGCCCACTCATGGCGAGCCGCAGCGCGTTGGCCCGCCCTCGGGTGGAGTGGCACTCGTCGCGGGTTGCCATGAAGCTCGGGCACATGACGCCGGTGAGGGTTTGGCGACAGGCACCCACGCCGTTGCACATGTGAACCGCATTGGCAAACGCCCCGTCGTCCCGGTATCGGAAAACGGTTTCGAGTTCTGGCGAATGGTATTCGCTCCCATAGCGGAGGTTGCCGTCAATCGCCGGCGCATCCACGATCTTTCCGGGGTTCATGAGCCCTTGCGGATCGAAGAGTTTTTTGACTTCCGTGAACGCTTCGAACAGTTCGGAACCGAAGTAGCGTTCGATGTAGGCACTGCGCACGATCCCGTCCCCGTGCTCCCCGCTCACCGAGCCGCGGTATTCCTTCACGAGCCGGTAGGATTCTTCCGAAATCTCCTTCATGAGCTCGATGTCCGCCTCGTCCGTGAGGTCGAGGATCGGCCGCACATGGAGGAGCCCGACGCTGGCGTGCGCGTACATTGCAACCTGTACTCCGCGGTCGCGGCAAAAGCCAGTAATCCGTTCGATGTACTCCGGAAGCACATCGTTTGGAACCGCGGCGTCCTCAATGAATGGCGTGGGTTTCCGCGCGCTTTTCATACCCAACATCAGGCCCAGTCCGCGTTTGCGCACGTTCCACACGTTGCCCTGCATGGATTGGTCGGTAATCACCGGGTGTGCATATCCGCTGCCGGCGGTTCGTAGTATGTCGCTTGCCTTTTCCGCCTTGGTTTTTACTTCCTCCGCGGAGTCCCCGTAAAATTGCACGACGAGGACCGCCTTCGGCTCTCCCTTGAGAAAACCGCACATCGGGGCGGTGGCAAGATTCTTCCAGGCGGGGGAGAGTACGCTGTCGTCGATCAACTCCACTGCCGCAGGCCCGGTGGAAAGCATGGACTTGACGGATCGGATCGCGTCCATGATGTCGTGGAAATGCGGGACGTACAGTGACGTATGACGTGGAAGCGGCTCGAGGTGGATTTTTGCCTCCAGGAGGATGCCCAGGGTTCCTTCGCTCCCGGCGAAAATCTTGGCTAGGTTCCACGGACCTTCCGAGGGAAACTCATCCAGTGGATACCCCGCCACGCGGCGCATGGTTTTCGGGTACCGCGTATCGATGAGTTCCCGGTTGCGCTCCACGATGCCGTGGAGGACCCCATAGATCTGCGCTTCCCGCGAAAGCCCGACTCCGTTTCCCGCGAAATCCGCCTGTGACATCTCTGCGCATTGCAGCTCGGTTCCGTCTGCCAGGAGGACCCGGGCTTCAAGCATGTGGTCGATGGTCTTTCCATAAAGAATGCTTCGGGTGCCGGAGGAGTTGTTGGCGATCATGCCGCCCACGTTGCAGCGCGTAGCGGTCGCGGGATCCGGCGCGAACTGTAGCCCATGTTTCGCGAGCTCGGCGTTCAGATTGGAGAGAACGAGGCCGGGTTGGACGCGTGCCCACCTCTCCTGGGGATTGATTTCGAGAAGGCGGTCCATGTACTTGGAAAAATCCACGACCATGGATGCGCCTACCGTGCTGCCGGTCAGGCTCGTGCCTCCTCCCCTGGGGAGGACCGGCATTCCGTGTCGACGCGCGATTTCGACTGCCACTCGCACATCGTCGTCGTGGCGGGGAAGAACCACCAGTTTCGGGTGGATCTGGTAGATGCTGGCGGCGGTTGCGTACACCGCGCGCGACCATTTGTCCGTCAGCACTTCTCCTTCCAGTGCGGCGGCCAGGTCTTCGGCGACCTTGCTGTTGGACATCTTAATCATCGGCAGTCCGGCATCATCCGGGAATTTCCCGGGCAAGACAATGGTGAAGGATCGGTGGGCCGGCGACGGTCGGAGGAGGGCGGTAAATCTCTTTTTTTAACATGAATCTGGCTGTTCCAGGTGATGCAGTGCCCGGGCGGATCCCGCATCGCATGAAGGGAGTCGATCGGGCCACGGTCTCGGCCGATCGGGATGCGGTCAGGTTACACTTCCTTCCTCAAAATTGAGGCAGTGCAAGCCATATGTCTCTCAAAAAATAGAAGACGGGGCTGATTTCGGTGCGATTTCCCCCTGGTTCCGATGACAAAAGTCCCCTTTATAATTGCTGATCCGATTTTAACCCTGATTTCAAAATGGAATTTGGGGCGTTTTGCCAAATAACTGCTTTCCTTGAAGCGGCTCTTTTCCTGCTAGGCTGGACGGGTGCCCTGCGACGTAGTCGTATGGGTGCCCGTTTCGGTTCGAGGCCCCTTCAATCTGGCCGGGGATTTCCCGGGGCTGTTCTTAGGATGGCGCAGGTCCTGCTGCAGGGTGCTGAATCGGGCCATGGCAGACGACGGGAAAATCGGGGAATGTGAGGGATTTCCGAAATACAGGAGCACGCATGTTCTTCCCGAACAGCCCGATTTCGACCAGGGATTCAAGTTGGCCCGGTTCCGGCTACGTTCATTTGCATCATTCGACAGGGAAGGAAGCCAAGCGAGGTTTATTGGTCAAATCATGAAACGCAAACAAACAGATACGAAAAAAATCATCCAACGCGTGCGGTATTTCGTCTGTCAGCTGCAGGGCTGCGGCGATTCTGAGTTCATGGATGCAATGCGGCCCCAGGCTGGCAAGGTGCCTCGAACGCGGGACGAAAACTCGGAGGGGGTTGTCCTTTTTTCGATGAACTGATCAGGCGACGGAAGCCTTGCAGTGTGTGAGTATCGATTCGGTCATCTCGGATGTTCCGACCTTTCGAAATCCCTTCCGCCACAGGTCGGTGGTTCTGATGCCGTCTTCGAGGGCGGCGTCCACTCCTCCGCGAACCAGGCTCGCCGCTTTTTCCTGGCCGATCTCATCCAGCAGGAGCGCTGCGCTGAGAATTGCGGCAACCGGGTTTGCGATTCCCTTGCCGGCGATGTCCGGGGCACTTCCGTGAACCGGCTCGAACACACCCACACTCCCGCCCACGCTTGCGGAGGGCAGCAGACCCAGCGACCCGCCCAGAGTCGCCGCGGCATCGGAGAGAATATCTCCGAACAGGTTTCCCGTCACGATGACATCGAACTGGCGAGGGTTAAGAACCAGCTGCATGGCCGCCACATCCACGTACATGTGTTCAAGGCTGACCGCCTGGAATTCCTCTTTGTGTAGCCGGTTCATGATGTCTCTCCACAGTTGGGAAACCACCAGGACGTTGGCCTTGTCAACCGACATCACGCGTCCGTCTCTGCGCGAGGCCCACTCGAACGCGACTCGGCCGATTCGCTCCACTTCTTTCGCGGTGTAGACCATGGTGTTGAAGGCGCGTTCCCCGGGACCGGAGCCGGATCGATCCCTTGGCTCGCCAAAGTAAATCCCGCCGGTGAGTTCGCGTACAACGAGCAAGTCCGCGCCGCGAACGGCCTCTTCACGAAGGGGGGATGCCTCTGCGAGAGACGCAGGAACCGACACGGGACGAAGATTCGCGAAGACCTCGAGTTCCTTTCGCAGTTTGAGCAGCCCGCTTTCCGGGCGCATTGCACCGGTCAGGTGATCCCACTTGGGTCCGCCGAGCGCGCCCATCAGGACGCCGTCCGACTTTCTGCAGTTTTCAATGACTTCATCAGGCATGGGATCGTTGCAGGCATCAATGGCCGCGCCGCCGGCCGGTTCCGTCGAGTAGGAAATGGAGAACCCGTAGACCGTTGCCACGGCCTCGAGCACCTGCACGGCAGCCTCGGTAACTTCCGGTCCGATGCCGTCTCCGGGCAGCAATACGATCTGGTAGGTTTTGCTCATAATGCGATGATTTCCGTCTGTTCGAGTCAGGGGCCGGTACTCTACCAAAGTGGACGAACGGTGCAAGAGCGGGAAATTCACCGCCTGGATCAGGGGTTGATCCGACCACGACCTGATTTCCTTTGAAGTCCGGCATTGGAAATTCAATATTGGACATTCGGCATGGAGAAGGACCTAAATGGTCCCGGGAATGTTACATGTCGAATTACAACATTGGATGTCGAGCGGTCGCAGGAGGGGTGGCCTCGTCTGCGCAACTCCCGCCCGCGTAGCTTCGGCGAATATTTTTGGATGACCAGGGCCGGAATCATCGGATTGCCGAATGTCGGCAAGAGTACGCTCTTTAACGCACTGACCGCGGCCGGGGCGGAGGCCGCGAATTATCCGTTCTGCACGATCGAGCCCAATGTCGGAGTCGCCCCGGTGCCCGACGATCGGCTGCACACGATCCACGAATTTATCCAGACCCCGAAGGCGACGCCGGCGATCGTGCAATTTGTCGACATTGCCGGGTTGGTTCGCGGGGCCGGGGCGGGCGAGGGCTTGGGCAACAAGTTTCTGTCTCACATCCGGGAGGTGGATGCGTTGATTCACGTGATCCGGTGCTTCGAGAATCCGGACGTCAGCCATGTGGATCCGGCGATCGATCCGGTTTCGGATATTGAAACGGTGGAAACGGAATTGATGCTGGCGGACTTGCAGCAGGTCGAAACCGCGCTGGACAAGGCGTCAAGGGTTGCCCGGTCGGGCGATCGTGAGGCAAAACAGGTTGCGGAGATGATGACCACCTGTCGGGATGAACTATCCCGGGGAAAGCCTCTGCGACGGTCCTCCCGGGAGGATCCCAGGTATTGGAAAACGGTAACGGAGATGGGACTGTTAAGCGCCAAGCCTGTGTTGTACGTGGCGAATGTCGATGAATCGGATGTGTGCGGCGGCGGCACGCGCGCAGGAAGCGTCCGGGCTTTCGCGGCGGAGCATGGAGGTGAAGTGGTGTCCATCTGCGCGGGCATTGAGGCGGAGTTGGTCGAGTTGGAGCCGGAGGACCGTGATGAAATACTCGAATCAATGGAACTGGTGGAGCCGGCACTCGATAAGGTGATTCGCGCGGCCTACCGGCTCCTGGGCCTGATCAGTTTCTTTACGACTGGCAACGAAGTGCGGGCCTGGCCGGTGCGCGAAGGAGCCACCGCACCCGAAGCCGCCGGCCGGATTCACACCGACTTCGAACAGGGCTTCATTCGGGTGGAAGTCTATTCCGTGGATGACCTGGGGGCTTGCCGGAGCGAGCCGAAAATTCGGGCGGCCGGGAAAATGCGTGTCGAGGGCAAGTCGTATGTCGTCCAGGACGGGGATGTCTGCCATTTCCTGTTCCATGCATGAGGGGCGTGATTGTTGAGACATGGAGTGTGTTCCGGCGAAGAGAAGCAACCATTGCTTTTCCCAACACCAAGATGAAATCCGAACTTCCCGGCGTAGAGGAAATTCCGTGCTCCGGACTTGCCTGCCTTGCCTGTGCCCGAGTGGTGAATGATCAAGTGTGCCCAAGACCAGTCCCATCCGCTCATGTCCGCATAGGTTGTCGTGAGGCCGAAAGCTGATTCAAGGCTTTGTGCCAGGATTCCCTTGCGGGTCGCCCCATCCATCCCGGGAGCGAAGTCCGTCAGGCGTACACTTTCAGGAACAGGAAAACCAGAATGCCGGTCACCGAGACGTACAACCACGCCGGGAATGTGATTCGGGCGAGCTTCCGGTGGTGTTCAAAGCGCCTGCTCAGCGCGAGGAACACAGTGGAGAGAATGAGCGGCACAATCGCCATCGACAGGGCGATGTGAGAGATGAGGATGAAAAAGTAGATTGGCCGGACCAGGCCTTCGCCCCCGAATGGGGTGTTTCCATGGTAGGCATGATGCAGGATGTACGAGCACAGAAAGAGAACCGAGAATCCCAGCGCGCTCAGCACGAGTGCCACGTGTCGCGCACGTTTCCCGCGCCGGATGGCCAAAACCGCCAGGATCAGGCAGACAGCGCTCAGCCCGTTGAAGATTGCATTGGCCGCAGGCAACCCATCGGACCAGGCCGGCGGGTCCAGCGCCTGTGGCTTCACATAGATGAGCCATAAGAGAAATCCCAGGACGAAGACGCTGATCGCGGCAATCCAGAGATATGCCCACAATGGCGCGGGCCGGGTTGAATTTTTTCCTGTCATCAGTCTAGTGAAACACCGTGGGCAGGTAAATCACGCAAAAATGGAGACGGGTTGTGCGATGCGAGATGTGGAGCAGGGAATTTGAATCGGTTCCCAGCTGGCTTTTGAGCGACGGCGTGAAGGGTTTCATCACGGGGCGTGCCCGGAGCCGCCTTGACGATGGCACTGACCAACTCCAGTTGCTCGGGGCCGGGGGGATTTGCCAAAGCCGTTCCGGCTACCAGTCGGAAGAACGATTGTTGCTCGTTGGAAAGTCGCAAAGAAGCCATGGAAATTCTCAATGGATTTGCACGGAAAGTACAGTATGTGGCCGGCGTGTGCACCTCCTCAATGCTCGAGGCGGGAAGGTCGATGCGTAAGGTGCTTATGTTAAGTTTGTTATGATTCAAGACGACGACTTCTTCGCATTCGAAAGGGCTTCCCCGCAAACCGGATGCCTTGGCGAAGGGGTCAACGCCTGATCCCCCCCGAACGAAGGTGGAGTACAGTGAAAATGGTTCTGCTTGTGATTTCCGGTTCCCCGAATCAAGGTGGAGTACAATGAAGCTGGTCCTGCTCGTTATTTTCGGTTTACTGGTGATCCGTGCCCTGATGACGATCGGAGATTTTGGCTACGGCAAGCGGGTAGATCGGCGGTATGCCAAATGGAATGCTTCCATATCGCGGGATGCGGACGGAATCCGGACAGGCTGCCGCGCCTACAGGGCAGGGAATGGACAAACCGCGATCCTCCTCGTGCATGGGTTTGCTGATTCACCCGCCGTCTATCATCTTCTGACGCCTGCTCTTGTCGAGCGGGGATTTGCTTGCCGGGTGATGCGGCTGCCGGGGTTTGCCGAGACCCGTGATGCGTACGCGACGACGAACCGTGCGAAATGGGAGGATGCGATGCGGGGCGAGTTGGAGGCTCTCCGCCCGGCGCACGAACAAACGTGGATCGTTGCGCATTCCACCGGCGCCTCGGTTGCCCTGAAACTCCTCGCAGCGGAAGCGAAGCTTGCCGATGGCGTTGTTCTTTTGGCACCCCTGCTGCGAGTGGGCGACGTACGCAGCCCGGTGCTCAAAACCAGCACCTGGTTCAAAATCGGGGAAAAAGTATTCCAAAAAACCGATATGATCGAAAACGTATTCCCTCTCGACATCCATCACCCAACCGATGGTTATGCAGGAAAGGACAGGTTCGTTCCGCTGGTCGTCTACCGTGAGGTTTTCGCTTTGATGTCTGAACTGGAGAATGCGGCATCGTCCATTTCGCACCCGGCCATGCTGGTTCTCGCCGACAGTGACAAGGTCATCGACTCGAATGTCGCCGTTGCGTTTCACGATGCAATGGCGTCGAACGTGAAGCGGCGCCTGATCCTAAAGGACACGGGCCATCTCATTCCGCTGGATCACACGTGGGAGCAATTGGCGGAGGAAGTCGATTCGTTTGTTCGCCTCGCGGGTCGCCGGCCGGTCGGAGTCGAAAAATCGAGGGGAGGGGACCGGTGAATATCTCCGTTCAAAGGCTGCCACGCTCCTTTCACTGGTTGAATGCGACCCAGTTTCTGGGCGCGCTGAACGACAACCTGTTCAAACTCTTTGTTATCTTCACCCTGATCGCCACCCTGGGGCAGGATGCGGAAAACAGGGTTCAGTCCTTTGCCGGGATGCTGTTTGCAATTCCGTTCCTGGTTCTTCTTTCCACCGCGGGCGTTCTCGCGGACCGGGTGTCCAAGCGATCCGTGATCGTTGCGGTCAAGATCACCGAGTTGGCGATTATGCTCATCGGCGTGGCGGTGTTCGCCACCGGATCCACGTGGCTGCCGTTCGCCGTGCTTGTTCTCATGGCCGGGCAGAGCGCAATCTTCGGTCCGTCCAAGTACGGCATCATTCCCGAGCTGGTGGGGAAGGAACGGTTGTCGAAGGCCAACGGGCACTTGGAGGCGTACACGTATCTGGCGATTATCATCGGGACCACACTGGCTCCGGCGCTGGGACAGCTGACCAACCGGAATTACGCAATCGCCGCGGGGGTGTCCGTGGCGCTCTCTGTTGCGGGTCTTCTGTGTGCTCTTCGGATCGAACCCACCTCGCCGGCGGGTGGGACGGCGAGGTACTCCATCTTTTTTTTCCGCGATATTTACCGAACGCTGCGGAGTGTGGCCGGGGACGGCTACCTGCTGCTTGCGGTCCTTGCGTCAGCCTACTTCCTCATGGTCGCCGCATTTTTCCAGCTCAATCTCATTCCGTACGGAAGCCAGATGCTCGGCTGGGAACCGGAATCGAGCACGTACCTGTTCCTGCTGACCGCGTGCGGCATCGGGTTGGGTGCTCTGACCGCCGGCCGCTTGTCCGGGCGAAACATCGAGTTCGGCCTGGTGCCGCTTGGCGCCCTGGGTCTTGCGGCATCGACGATGTTGTTTGCCGTTGTACCCGCCGAGGTGGTTCAAATCGGCTTGCTTTTATTCGTGGCGGGATTCAGCGCAGGGATCTTCATCATTCCCCTCAAAGCGTTCATTCAATTCCGAAGCCCGGAATCGGAACTGGGGGAGATTCTTGCCGCCGCCGCGTTTCTAAGCTGGGTCGGCGCCCTTGTGGGTTCCGCCCTGCTCTACGTGTTCGGGGAAGTCCTGGGCCTGAGTGCGCGGGAGGGATACCTGATCGTTGGGGCCATGACATTCGCGATGACCATTGGGAGCTTCATCGTGCTGCCAGACTTCCTGCTTCGGTTCCTGGTGATGTTGATCACCCGTATTTTCTACCGTGTGCGGGTGATGGGGGGGGAGAACCTGCCGGTGGACGGGCCGGCCCTGCTGATCCCTAATCACGTGTCCTGGATGGATGCGATTCTCCTGGTCAGCGCGCAGCCACGCAGGGTCCGTTTCCTCATGTCACGTGAAATGTATCGCAAGATGGGCGTTTGGCGGCTGTTCTTGAAACTGGCCGGAGTCATCCCTGTTTCCGGGCGGGATTCACGGGAGAAGATCGACGCATCCCTGGCCGAGGCTCGACGGCAACTCGATCTTGGATTTATGGTCTGCATTTTCCCTGAGGGGGGGGTCACCCCGAGTGGAATGACCCGCCCTTTCAAGAGTGGGTTTTCCCGCATCGTGAGGGACTCCGACTATCCGGTCATTCCAGTATACCTCGGCGGGTTGTGGGGTAGTATTTTCAGCCGCTACTACGGCCCGATTCTTTCCACCCTGCCTTCCCGGGTTCCGTACCCGGTCACGATCATCTTCGGCGCGCCGATGCCGCCCGAATCGAGTCCTTTTGATGCGCGGATGCGTGTTCAGGAGCTGTCGTGCGACTATTTCGAGGACAAGAAGAGGAATCGCCGGCCTCTGCCGGAGATGTTCGCGCGCCGGGCCAGGCGATGGTGGATGCGCCCGGCGCTGAAAGATTCGACCGGCATGCATCTTCGTTATGGCGAGTTGTTGATTGCGTCTCTGGCGCTCGCAGGGACGCTGCGGATCCGACTGAACGGATGCGAGAAGGTTGGCATCCTGCTTCCGTCAACGGTCGGCGCCGTGGTGGCGAACCTTGCCGTCTCCATGCGGGGAAAGATCGCGGTGAATCTGAATTTCACGGCGTCTCCGCATGCGCTTCAGTTCGCCATCGATCAGTCTGAAATCACGACGATCCTGTCCGCGCAGAAGTTTCTCGACCAGATTGATCCGCTGGATGTCGAATGCGAGTTTCTGGATCTTGAGGAGATCGTACGCGGCATCGGGTGGGGCGATCGCCTTCGCGCCGTGATGCGGGCGATCCTCCTGCCGGCCCGGTGGCTGGTGAAGAGCGGCTCCTTCCACCCCGACGCGCCCGCCACGGTGCTCTATTCCTCGGGATCAACCGGATCCCCCAAGGGAGTGATGCTCAGCCACCACAACATCTGTTCCAACGTCGAGGTCGCGAATCAACTGCTTCGGCTGGATCGGAGTGACACCATGAGCGGGATCCTGCCCCTGTTTCACTCTTTCGGCTACACCTGCACGATGTGGCTGCCACTACTTTCCGGCAGTGCGGTCAGTTACCATCCCAACCCGCTCGATGGAGCGGGCATCGCCCGAATGGTCCGGGAAAATGGCTGCACCATTCTTGTGACCACCCCGACGTTTTTGGGGACCTATCAGCGGCGCGCGAAGGCCGAGGATTTCGCCACGCTTCGGTACTGCCTGGTCGGCGCGGAAAAACTGTCAGGCGTTCTGGCCGACTCGTTCGAAGCGAAATTCGGCATCCGCCCGCTGGAAGGATATGGCGCCACGGAACTGTCGCCGCTCGCGTGCATCAACGTGCCGGACGTCGAGAGATACGGCCGGACCATCGTGGGTACGAAATTCGGCAGCATTGGTCAGCCTGTACCCGGCGTTGCGGTTCAAATCCGGTCTGCCGATCGGGATGAGCCCGTGCCGCAGGGGGAGGAGGGCGTCATGTGGATCCGGGGTCCGAACGTCATGCTGGGTTACCTGGGCGACGCGGAGAAGACGCGGGAGGTGATTCAAGACGGGTGGTATAACACGAGTGACGTTGCCCGAATCGATGCCGACGGATTTATCTTCATTACCGACCGGCTTGCGCGTTTCAGCAAGATCGGCGGCGAGATGGTTCCCCACGGTGCCATCGAGGAATTGCTCCAAGGCTCCTTCGATCCCTCGGAACGGGTGCTGGCGGTCACCGCGGTACCGGACGAGAAGCGCGGGGAGCGCCTCGTCGTTCTTTACACTCCGAGTGCAGGCGGCGCGGACAGGCTGCGGGGCATCCTGCGGGAGAGCGACCTTCCCAACCTCTGGTGTCCGGCGCCGAACGCGTTCCACGAAGTCGACGAGCTGCCACAACTGGCCACCGGCAAGCTGGACCTCGGCGCTCTCCGCAAGATGGCTCTTCAGCGGGAGTCAACTGCAGGGCCGTGATGTGCAGGCTTTGGGCTCGTGCCCGCGGGTTGTCGCGTGGATCTGGAGGTGCCCGAGAAAACGGTCAAGTTATTGCGGTCTGGGGCGGAACTCTTTCAGGGGAACGAATTCCAGTGGCCGCATATGGCAGGCCTCCAGGATACTTGGCGCTGCCTGCCTCCTTCCAGCCGGGGGCGCATGCGCGCCATCCGCCTCCGGGCTGAAGGCCGGGAAATCCGGTTTTAAGTGTGGGATCAGTGGGCGACCGAGGCGGAACCCATTGCCGTTTGCTCCTTAATGTTCCTGTAGAATCCGATTCCGCAGAGGTCGGCCCGGTCGGACGTTTGATGTTTTGACCGTGCTCTGCGCATCCTGCCAATTCCTCTCGGTAGATGCCTCGGGGAGCATGAATTTCATGACGTTCTGTGCCGCATCGTCGCCACCGGCGAGTGGAGGTTGGCGCAACTTATCGGTTTTCTTCTCCGTGCCATGCACGCTACCCTCCCTGGCGTGGAGGCGACTACATCCAGAAAATCCGGATTCTTGAGGCTTCGTCACTGCCTGTTGTTGCTTGCGCTGGTGACCCTCTCCGTGCCGTGGTACTGGCCGGAGGGGCAGGTCGAGCCCTTCATTCTGGGCATGCCGTCCTGGGCGGCGGCCTCGTTCGGTGTCAGCTTCCTGTTTGCGGTGACAACTGTTCTGCTGATCGTGATCCGGTGGAAGGAGGACGATGATCAATGCTGATCCTCGTTCTTTTCTGCTGCTACCTGTGCATTCTGATTCCGCTCGCCTGGCTGGGACACCGCCGTGCAGGATCGAAGACGCCGCACGAATTTTATCTCGCGGGAGGGAAATTGGGATTGGTCGTCCTTGTCTGCACCCTGTTTGCCACCCAGTACAGCGGAAACACCTTCATGGGATTTCCGGGCAAGGCGTATCGCATGGGATACGCCTACATGATGAGTGTCATGTTCATGATGTGCATCGTGGCGTTCTACCTCCTCTATGCGCCGGCGCTCTGGAAACGGGCCTCGAAGCGGCGCTACGTGACACCCTGTGACTGGATCCATGACCGGTTCGGCCATCGTGGACTGACATCGGTGTGTGCGGTGCTCATGTCCATCGCCCTTGTGAACTACCTGCTGGCCCAGCTTCTGGCGATGGGCAACGCGGTGGAGGGGCTGACAGGATGGACGCATGGATTTGTGGTCGGCGTGCTTTTCCTGTCCGTTGTGATCGTAATCTACGAAACAGTCGGCGGCATGCGCGCTGTCGCGTGGACGGACACCCTCCAGGGCATCCTGATGTTTACCGCGGTGCTGATCCTCGGCGGATATCTCCTGAGCCGCCACGCGGAGCTTTCCTCGCTTCCGGCCAAGATTCAGGAACTTTCCCGTGAAAAGGTGCTGCCCCCCGACGGGAAAACGTGCCGCTACTGGTTTAGTTTCCTTTGCATGGCCGGCTTGGGCGGCGCGATGTATCCGCAGGGAATCCAGCGTATTTACGCCGCACGTTCCATCAATGTATTGAAGTGGTCGCTCTGTATCATGGTGCTGCTCCCGCTGCTGACCGTTTTCTTCGCGTACTTCATTGGGATCATGGCGATTGAAGAGATCCCGGGGATTCCGAACCGGGACAGCGACCAGGTGATGGCCCGAATGCTCGATCTCATATCGCAGCAGGGCCCCGTTCTATACTTCGGGGTGTCGCTGCTGCTGATTGGGGCGTTGGCGGCCATGATGTCTACCGCGGATTCTGTGCTGTTGAGCCTTTCCTCTATTTTCATCCAGGATCTTTCCGTCAAGACGTTCGGGTATTCCGCGGGTGAAGAGAAACTGTTGAAGCTCGGCAAGATATCTTCGTGGGTTCTCATGGCGCTCCTGGTTGCACTGGCTCTGCAGCTCCGCGACACTACGCTTTTTCGCCTTCTGGTGATCAAGTTTGAGTTGCTGGTGCAGGTCGCGCCTGCCTTTATCCTGGGGTTTTATCTTCCCCGGCTTGGCGCGCGAGTCGCCTTGGCCGGCATCGGAGCCGGGTGCCTTATCGCAATCATCGGATTTGTCCTTAAGACAAACCTGGTCGGGATCCACATGGGTACCGTGGGGGTGGCCGTTAACACCATCGTGTGCTTGGCCGGGACGGCCCTTTTCCCCGCGGAACCGTTCGAGAGGGAGCCGTGATCCGTGCAGGTCCGCCTGGAGCAATCGATCGCGGACATCGGTCGCGAGCAATGGGGCGCAATTTCCCATCCCTCGTTTCCCTTCAGCGACTATGATTTTCTGTATGCGCTTGAAAACAGTGGCTCGGTGGGGGCCGGCACCGGGTGGGAGCCGTTTTACCTCTGCGCAACGCAGAACGGCGAGGTTCTCGGGGCAATGTATCTCTATGTCAAGAGCGATAGCCATGGAGAGTATATCTTCGACTGGGCGTGGGCGGAGGCCTTTCAGCGCTACGGGATTCCGTATTATCCCAAATTGGTATCCGCCGTCCCGTTCACCCCCGCCACCGGCCCCAAGATCCTCCTGCGAAGCGGTGTGGACCGCGATCATGTCGCCGGCGCGCTTCTTCACGGTGCGCTGGATATCGCCGCGCGGCATGACCTGTCCTCTTTTCACGTTCTGTTTATTCCCGAGCCGGAACAGCCGTTCTACCGGGCCCCCGGAATGATGATTCGAAGCAGTGTGCAGTTTCACTGGCACAACCGCGGATTTGCGAATTTTGAAAATTTCCTGGCTGCGCTGAAAGTCAAGAAGCGGCACGAGATCCGCCGCGAACGGAAGGCCGTCGGGGCCCTGCCTGTCGAGATCCTGGAACTGCGCGCCGGCGACCTTCTCGAGGAGCATGCGTTGATGATGTATGGCTTTTACGTGACCACATACGATCGTAAATGGGGGCACCCGTACCTGACCCGGGACTTCTTTCTTGAAACCTTTGATACCATGAGGGACCGAATCGTGCTTTGGATGGCCAGAGAGGGCTCCGAGTGGGTCGCGGGCGCGCTTCACTTCCAGAAGGGCTCCACTCTTTTCGGGAGGCATTGGGGCTGCTCGCGTCACTACCGGTACCTGCACTTTGAACTTTGCTACTACCGCGCGATTGACTACGCAATCCGGCACGGGCTTGAGGTGGTGGAAGCGGGCGCGCAGGGACCCAACAAGCTGTTGAAGGGATATGTCCCCGTGACGACGTACAGTGCTCACTGGATCTCGGACCCGGAATTCCGCAATGCGATCGAAAACTTTGTTCTGGAGGAAGGAGAGCACGTCCAGGATGTGGTGCGCGAGGGAATGGACCGGTCCGCCTTCAAGCCGGAACCCGGCGGACCGGGAAAAACCCCCGGTTGAGCGTGGCCCGGTCCCGTGCAATACTGCGCATGCGAATGCGAAAGGGAACCCATGAAGGATCGCGGGATTGAATTATTGAAGGAACTTGCCGAGGCGCACGGAGTCCCCGGGCACGAGGATTCCGTGCGCTGCATCTGGCAGCGGGAATTTGAAGGTCTGGCGGTTTCGGCGGATCGCTTCGGAAATGTGTTTGCGGAATCGAGAGGGCAGGAGGACGTGCCGCGGGTGGTAATCACCGGGCACATGGACGAAGTGGGGTTCATTGTCCAGTCGATCACATCCGACGGGTTTCTGCGATTCCGGCCGGTGGGCGGCTGGGCGGCACAGACCCTGCCGGCCCAGCGGGTGCGGGTGTTGACCCGTGCCGGCGCGCTGGTCGAAGGAGTGATCGCCTCCACGCCGCCGCACTTGCGGACGACGGGGTCCGGGGACCGTATGCCGCAACTCGACGAAATGTACATCGACGTTGGCGCGTTGGACTCGGAGGAGGCTTCAGGCACGATGGGAATCCGGCTGGGCGACCCGATCGCGCCCGCCAGCGCATTCACTTCCCTCGCCAACGCGGATCGATATCTGTGCAAGGCGTTCGACAACCGGGTGGGGGTTGCGCTTGCGATCCAGGCGATCCAGGAGTTCCGGGACAGGGAGCATCCCAACCTGCTGGTAGGGGTCGGGACGGTGCAGGAGGAGGTCGGATTGAGGGGGGCACGGGTCGCTGCGGAAACGGCCCGCCCGGATGTGGTCCTGGTCATGGAAGGTCCGCCCGCAGACGACCGGGCCGGCGCGGCCGCGGCAGATCTCCAGGGGCGGCGGGGCGGGGGCGTGCAGATCCGCGTGTTCGACCCCTCGGCGATCATGAACCGCGCGCTGGTGGATTTCGCGGTCAGCGTGGCGGAGACCTGCGGGATTTCACACCAGGTCGCCGTGCGCAAAACGGGCGGAACCGACGCCGCTAGCTTTCAGTACGCCGACAACGGGTGCCCGGTGGTGGTGCTTGGCGTGCCAGCCCGCTACATCCACACGCACAATACGATGATTGATATCCGAGATTACATGGCGGCCTTGGAGCTCGTACATGCGATGGTGGAGAGACTGGATGCGCAAACAGTTGCGGGATTTACAGATTTCCTGCCTAATTCATAGAGCATTTGGAGAACGATATGGACTGGTCATTACTGAAGCGACTTAGCGAAATGTCCGCGGTGCCGGGCCGGGAAGATGCGGTGCGTGCATTGGTGCTGGACCGGGTGGGTTCGATGTCGGACGCCGTGGAGGTCGACATCATGGGGAACGTGATCTGTACGCGAAAAGGAGGCGGGGAGCGCACCGTGATGATCGCAGCTCACATGGACGAAATCGGTTTCATCGTCAAGCACATCGACAAGGATGGATTTCTTCGCCTGCAGCAGCTAGGCGGCTTCGATCCCAGGCAATTGTTTGCCCAGCGCGTCAAAGTTTTTCCCCGGGAGGGGGACCCGCTTCACGGGGTCCTGACCTATACGACCAAGCCCGCCCACCTGTTGACTCCGGAGGAGTCGAAGGCGCCCCCCAAGCTCGAGCAGTTTTTTGTCGACGTGGGCTTGTCCGTGGACGATGTGGAGTCGCGCATTTCCATTGGAGACATGGTCACCCTGGACCGGGGATGCGTGGAGTGCGGAGACTGTCTGGTCGGCAAATGCCTCGACAATCGTGCCGGAGTTTTTGTTCTGATTGAAACGCTTCGCGCCCTGAAGGAGCACGAGGTCGATATTCGTGCCGTGTTCACCGTGCAGGAGGAAGTCGGATTGCGGGGCGCGGCGACCTCGTCCTTTGCGCTTGAGCCCGATGTCAGCATCGCCCTCGACACGACGCTGGCCTGTGATTACCCGGGACCCACCGGCGCCGATACGGTGACGAAACTCGGGTCGGGTGTCGGGATCAAGATCATGGACGGCTCCCTTATATGTCATCCGAAGCTGGTGGATCACTTCCGCCGGATCGCGGAGAGCAACAAGATTGCACATCAGATGGAAATCCTGCCGCGCGGGGGGACGGACGCGGGTGCCATGCAGCGGTCCCGGGGTGGATGCGCAAGCATCACGCTGAGTATTCCGACCCGATATATCCACACGGTGAACGAAATGATCCATCGAATCGATGTGGAGGCCGGGGTTGATCTGCTCACAAAATACCTCGAAACGGGTCACGAGGAGTCGTATGCGTTCACGTGAGGCAATGGCTACGGCATCCCGTCGCCGTGCGTACTTTCGACGAGCAGATACCAGCGAAACACCCGTTCCTTGAGTCGCTGCCGGCGCGTGCCGTCACCGCCCTGCGTCCAGCTTCGAAACCGTCCTGTCGAGAGGAGGATCGGCTGGCCTTCCTGAATTTTGAGCCGGGCGGGCGAGGTCTCCAGCTCGACCTCGTAGCGATAAGCATCCGGAAGTTCCAGGGGCCTCCGGTGCTCCTGCCGATTGATGATGATCCGCTGCGAGTAGATGGGCCGGCCGCCGGCCGCCGACCGGTCCAGGAGGATATCGAGGTCAATCCGCAGGCTCTCTGCGTCCTCGACATTCCAGGCGCCATGGTATGTCCCCGGCGGAGGCTGTCCGGAAACGATCTGCTCCGGTTCGATTTCGCCCTCCCACACTTCGTGCCAGACACTGTACCGTATCACGTCTGCGCCCCTCGCTGCCCGTGGCATTTTGCCTAGAAATTGCCATCCGCGGAGCCCCATGACCTCGAGGTCCCGCGAAAAGGGAAGGGAGATCATCCTGCCCTTTCCCAAGTGACGGTACCAGCCGTCCTCCGGGGCCTCCACCCGGCCGCAGCCGGACGTAAGCACGGCGGCAGCCAGAAC
>CAZTAB010000326.1:0-4088 GCA_964611475.1 uncultured Verrucomicrobiota bacterium
GACGAAATTATTGCGATGATCGCGATGACCACCAACAGCTCGATGAGGGTGAATCCTGACCGGGGATGCCTCCGCCTCGCCGACGCAGACACAAAAGGACTCAATCGGCAAGTTGGCAACGTAACGGACCTATCGGCTGAAATGTGTGATAAAATTGTCACGACCTTCTCCCCTCCGCACTACTTACGAAACACGTCCTGCTTGTGACCATCCCCCGGATTCTTCCACGGATCACGCCTTAGTATTTCACGCCAAAACCCTCACAAAGTCACGCAAAAATCTACTGATTTTCCTGTTGCCAGCACGCTCGCAGCGGCAGTAGTATAATGACTATTTGCGGGGCGTTAGGCCTGCCGTTGTGTGGCAGGGAAAATCGACGGAGTCGCATTCAACCACCGGGTGCACGGATTGTTCGTGCCGGGCATTTTGTACTCTAGCGAAAGGAGATCAGGATGAGAAGGAAAGCAACGCGCTACATGGTTCCGGCAGCGGGGCTGTGCATGCTGGCGGCCGCGGTCGGCGTTCAGGCCGCATTGGTTCATTATTACCGGTTCGACGAGGGGGGCGGCACTCAGACCCGGGACGAAGTGTCCACCAATCCCCAGGACGGGACATTCGGGGCCGACCTGGATCCAGCGGAAGCCTGGATCCCCTCCACCCTGCCGAACGGGGGCAATGCGATTCAGTTCCCTGGCGTGCGGGGCGACGGCATCTTCGACAACCCCATTGTCAGTATGACCAGGTTTGACCGGAACCCGCAAGGTCCGAACTTTGCTTACGTGGAATTCGGGCCGGACGCTTCCTTCGATCTTACCGACGAGGGAACACTCATGTGCTGGTACATGCAGTATCCGGGTCCCGATGGCGACGGCACCAGTCCATACGGTGCCGATGGCGCCATCAACAATCCGGACAATGCTAACTGGATCTTTTACAAGGGACCCATCGGCGAGCCGGGCGATCCATATGTCTTTCACAATCAGCCTTCGCAACACCTGAATCTTCGGTTCGAAGGAAAACTGGGTCAGATCGATTTGAGGTCACGGAATCCGCTTCCGGTCGAAGAATGGGTCCACATCGCCGCGACCTGGACGAAAACCGGCGGGTATTACGGCGACGGGGAATCCTTCCTCTACGTCAACGGCGAGGAGGTCGCCGTAAACGACGGCTTCGGAGGTATGCGTACTGTGTTCGGCAAATTCTACATCGGCGGGCAGCCGGGCCAGACGGGTACGGGGCGCGGTTGCCTTGGCGCGGTTGACGAAGTCAAGGTCTTCGACACCTACCTGAGCCAAGCGGAAATTCAGGCGGCAATGGTGATCGAGCCGGCCAACGTCCAGGAAACGGTTTCCTGGAATCCCGATACAGTGGATGATGCCATCATCATGAGCCTGCTGACCAAAGCCAGCAAAAACTACCAGTTGAGGCGAACCACCGACTTGGTGGCGGGGAACTTTGCCCCGGTGGGACCCACCATCAAGGGGACGGGCGATATCGTCACCTTCTACGATCCGGACGGAGACCCCACCAGCAGCTACCAATTTGAAATTCTGGACTGAATCAAAATCACGTGGAGAAACCATGAAGAAAATTCAAATAAAGACGAACCGATGGACAGCGACAGTGATTGCCGTTGCGGCTGCGGTGTGCTTCCTGTGCGCGGCCAGCTCCCAGGCGGCCATGATTCACTACTACAACTTCGACGAAGGAGCCGGGTCGAACGTGTTCGACCAGGTGGAATCGAATCCGCAGCACGGCACATTTGGAGAAGGAAAGGACCCGGCCAGCGACTGGGTGGATTCGCCCCTGATCGGGGGCGGAACCGCCCTCCAGTTCAACGGTGTGCGGGGCGACGGCAACGGCGACGACGGGGGTGCGCAGGACAGAGATCCGCAATCGACGGCGGAGGACGTGGGCAGATTTGGTAACGATTCATCCTTCGTGTTGACCCCCGATGGCACGATCATGTTCTGGATGAGGCAAGACCCGGGTCCCAATGGGGACCTGGATTATCCCACCGGCGGCGCCGTTGACAACCCCCTCAACGCCAACTGGATCATCGTACATGGTGAGGATCCGTTCACATACGTCATACATAATCAACCGTCACAAGGAATAAACGCTCGCGTCGAATTGAATGGTGGCCCGAACATAGCAACACCTACTCCGCTGCCCGTAGACAGGTGGGTACATCTGGCAATCGGATGGAATGCGTCGTCGAATTCGGTGCGGCTGTGGGTCGACGGTGAATTAGAGAGCAGCAGCGCCGATTCCTGGGACGGATTGACCGACGCTGGAGGGCCCTTTGTGCTCGGCGGGCACGACTGCTGCACCGGCTCCGGACGAGGATTTGTCGGCGCAATCGATGAACTGAAGGTCTTCGACGAGCTTCTGGACCTTGCCGCCGTGCAGGCTGAAATCGCCTCGGTCCCCCTGCCGGGGCCCGGGTTCGAAACCGTCACGGTGGGGCCTGCTACGTTCTTCCAGTTTGATAGCGCGGCCGGCAGCAAGTACGTGCTGCAGGTCTCCAACAGTACCAGCACCGTGTTCGTGGATGCCGGCGTAAGCATCGTCGGCGATGGCGGGACCGAGCGGCTCTATGATCCGAACGGGTTCGACAATGAAGCGGCGTACCAGATTCTGGAGCGGTAGCGAAAAAACCGACCCGAAGCCAAAGCAGCGTCACGGCTCCGCGACCACCTGGTAGAAGGACTGGCTCTGGTTGACACGTGCGTCATCCGTGTCGGTAAAATGGGTCAAGGTGCCAATCGCTTGCTGGGTGGAGACGCTGCTCCAGATGGGATTTCCCAGAAAGGCCGCGTGCCTGAGGTGATAGGTTTCATCGGGCAGGCTCGACCATGTCAGGGTTACCTCGGACTCCTTTCCGCCTGCCTGCCGGAACTCGAACACCGCGGCAGGATCCAGCTCCACCGTGCCGTTCGGGGTTAGATCCCTGCCTTCGAACGCAGGATGATCGAGAGAATAACGATCCGCCCGGAACGTGATGTTGTCCGAGGGATCGGAGCCCTGGACCATGGGACCATCTCTATTGACCGGATTGATGTAGCGCCAGGCCAGGTTGCTGCCCATCGTCACTTCAAGAAAATCGCCCGATCGGCCCTCGCAGATGAGGGTGTTCCCGTTGGGCTGGCGATCCGCGCCGGAAAGTCCGCCGCTGAACAGGTCCTCGGGCGGTGTTGCCGCGTACGTCCAAAGCGAAGTAACGGGACCGAATGCGACTCCTGAAGGCGGATGGGTATAGAAACCGTTCGCGTCGACCGGAAGCACGACCTCTTCGACGGTGCTGTATGCTCCGTCCGGACGCGTGGTGCCGTTGTTGAACGCCAGAAGATTCCCCGCGCCCGGCAACCCCTCACGAATCCAGTGCCCCCCGTGCGGGCGGAAGAGCTGCTGGTCCCCGGCGGCGCCCCGATCGTAGGCCTGGGGGTTTCCCCACCGGTACAGCAGGTCGCCCCCCTTCCCGCTGTTGCCCCCGGCATGGCCGGCCGCTTCCGCAGTCGTGGTGCTATGATCGATGATCCAGACTTCGTCGAACCAGGGCACGGACAAGAGGACCTGATCAAATTCCTCATTGTAGTCGATGGCATTGGCATGCAGCCAGTCCGCGCGGCCATCGCGGCCGAAATTGATGTCGACCAATTCCGGATGATCCGCCACCACGCCAAAGTTCGCCTGGCTCGAATCGAAGTCCTGAATCAAGTGATCCCAGACGTGCCATTCCCAGACGATGTTCGCACTGTTCGAACCGACGGGCTGCACCTCGATGATATGCTCCGGCCATACCTCGCCGTTGACATCGGAGATGAACCCGGGGTCGCGTCCGGCGCCGATGGCTTCCGCATTCGATTTCCGCTCCCAGGCAATCATCAGTATGTTGCTGTTGGGCAACAGTGCGATGTCATGGTGGGCGCGAACGTTCTCGTCGTTGTAGTGAAACTCCCACAGCAGGCTCCCCTCCCAGTCGAACTCCTGGACCGCGCCTGCATCCCCGCCGATGACAAAATCGGTGCTGCCCGGATCGGCGGTCCGCACCAGGTTGCCATTCTCACGCAGGTAGTGGGTGTTAC
>CAZTAB010000327.1:0-3568 GCA_964611475.1 uncultured Verrucomicrobiota bacterium
AAGAATCCATCGGGCATGTGCATGGCCGGCGACGGCGCCGGCGCGGACTATACCAATGAATGGGGGAGCGCAGCGCGCTATTACGACATCCGCGGGAAAGTGTTCATGTATGTTCGCCACATGGGGGGGCTGAATATTGTCTTGATGGACGGCCATGTGTCATGGTACTCGCGGGGTGATTTTGAGCAGATCATTTCCACGCAAGGGTTTGACGGGCCCTTCTTCGATTGGGGAGGGATCAACCAGTAATGTATACCTATCCGTGCCGGGAGAACTCCATGGGAAAGATGTTACGAGTACCGACTCGCCATGCGTTTACGCTGATCGAACTGCTCGTGGTGATTGCGATCATCGCGATTCTCGCCGCCCTTTTGACACCCGCCATGCAGGAAGCGCTGGAACGGGCGAAGTCCATTACGTGTCAGAATAATCTCCACCAGGACGCCATTGCGTTGACACAATTTGCGGATGATCACGACGGCATGATGACGGCCTACTGGGATAACCCGACGTCTGATCCCAATGGCGCCCGCATACACTGGCAATACACCATCGGTGTAAATTATCTGGGCGAACCCGATTCACCCCAATTCTGGACGAATGAGCAGATTCTTCGCTCCTCGTTACACTGCCCGGCGGACACCGCGATCTCGATTCCCTACCTCGGAGGAAGGCACGTGCGGAGCGTCGCTATCAACGGGACCATGTGCCCGACATTGCACGACTTCCATGGCAAATCCTGGCCCACGGCGTCCGGCGCGACCCTGGCGCGCGTGGCCCTGATCAAACGGCCCGCGGATATGTGCATGGCCGGCGACGGCGCCGGCGGGGACTTTTCAAACGAATGGGGAGATTCGGCCCGCTTGTGGATCAATCCGGGAACCATGCACAGGTATATTCGGCACATGGGCGGAGTGAATTTCGTAATGATGGACGGTCACGCGATTTGGATGAGTGCTGAAGACTTCCAGGCGCTGTATAAAGAGCAGGGGGTTGATGGCGTCTTCTTCGACTGGCAGGCCAAGCACCAATAAGACGATTTATAATAGAATCGCACAAATCCCAAGAGGTGAACATATGGCCACCGAAAGTACGCAAAGCACATTTGATACGGGAAGACTCGCAGTACTCCTAATTGCTCCATTTGCTTCTATCTCGTTTTCATTGCTATCAATTATTTCGGGGCTGCTACGTGATGGAGATACCATTGATATGGTGCAAGGAACATTATTGTTCTTCAGCGGATTATCAGGTTTTATGTCTCTTGTCATAGGCATGACAATTCTGATCACCCAACTTGTACGAAATAACCTCAACGCAAGGAACGTCGCCTACTTCATAGGTGCATGGTTTATTTCAGTTTTGGTGTTTATTTTTGCCACCACGCTAATGTGAAAAAGATTTACCAGTGGCCCATCCCGGGAGATTGATCATGTCGCCGATTAATATAAGCCAGCAGAAAGCCCCGTACGCGATCGGGGCCGCTGTCCTTGTCATCATCATCAGCATCCTGTCGATCGGCAGGCATCTCGGGCCCGGTATGGTTCCCGGGTCCGAGCCGTTCATCGACATGGCCAGGATCGAAGCGGAAGAAACAGTGAATTCCCTGGGCGAGAACAAACGAGTTGTCGTGATTGCCTATGCCACCACAGCCGATCACAAAGTGTTGAGAGCACGAAACCGGACTTTTATCGAAGCTCTGGATAAGGGCGGCGCCAAGGTGATTGCGACGGAGGAACTCGGGGCAAATGAAGGCCCGCAAATCTCTGAAGTGGCCATGGTGGGCGTGCCCATAACGGAATTTCTCCGCGTCGCGGATGCATACCCGAATGCCGACGCCATTGTCTCTCTCGTCGGCGTTCCCTACGCTGACCTGAATGAAATGGACGAGGTGGCGGAGTCTCTGCCGCCCCTGATTGTGGCGGGTGGGGCGAACGACATGGGAATGCCCGTCGGCCCATTGCTCGACGCCGGCATCCTGCAGATGGCAATCATTCCGAAATACGCAGGGGCATCCAACGCAGGATCAGACGAATCAACGGCCAGAGAACTGTTTGAGCAGGGTTTTGAGGTCATCACTGCGGACACCGAATTCGACTATTAGCCCGCGGCATTCGCGGTGAAGAATCCTGTTTGCCACGGACCGAACTCTGCACTTTTTCATGGGCCGGCCGGCCGTGCGCCGTGGGCGTTCACTCCAAATTCCGCGCCGCCGGCGCGCACGATAAGAACGTTTGCGGCGACAACATCCGTGTTCGTCCGGCCAGCCGGATGTGGATACCACGAGCTACCGCAGTTTGCGGCCCACGAGAGACTCCAGTTCCGCGATGGATTCTGCGCCCCGTTTGCCCTGCCAGAATTCCAGATCGAGATCTGCGGGGTCGACGGAAGCCTCGTTCCGGATGGCCTCGAAAACACTCCGCGCCTCGGACCAGAGCTGCGCCTTTTCGTCCGCCGGCAAGTGGTCAATCCATTGGTCGTACTGCGCATTGCGATCCGGCGGGACCGCGGGGCGCTCGGCTGGTTTGAAATCGCCGTTTTCGACCCGCCCCGGCAGGCCGTGCTCGGCGTTCCAGTCCAGGAGGGACTGGTGCAGCGCCTCCATGATTGTCCGGTGTTCTGGCGTCAATTCTCCCTCACACAAGTTGTTAAGTTCGTTCGGGTCGTTCTCCATGTCGAACAACTGCCGGAACGGCCCGGCGTGATAGAATGCGTATTTCCAGCGGCGCGTGCGCACTCCCACGAAGGCAGAGCCCGACCGTCCTTCTCCGATTTCGAAAAACACGCGATCCCGGTTCCGGACGCCGGGTCTCGATCCGAGCAGGCTCGCGCCCGCCGACACGTTGGGCGGAGGCGTGACACTTGTGAATTCATAGACCGTGGGCGCGATGTCATAGAGCGTCACCAGGTCGTCGGACGGCTTTCCGAGTCCTTCCATTTCCGGTCCGGCCACGATCATCGGGATTCCCACGACCGGCTCATAGGCGGTTACCTTTCCCAGGGCGCGGTGGTCCCCTAGGGTCTCGCCATGGTCGGACGTGAAGATGATCAGTGTATCGTCGATCCGGCCGAGTTCCTCCAACGTGTCAAGAATGCGGCCCACCTGCTTGTCGATAAAACTGACGCTGGCATAGTATAGGGCTTTCGACCGTTTCATGCGCGTCACATTGGACGCGTTTCCCTCGTCGAAGAGGTCCGAGGCAACCCGGTTTTGTTCACTGGTGTACGGTACGCGTTCCCCTTCCCGATAGACCGGATCCTCGGTCTCCGGGAGGTCGTACATGTGCGCAAACGTCTCGGGCACATGCACTGGCCAATGCGGCTGCATCCAGGAGGCAAAGCAAAAAAAAGGCGCCCTGTGAAACGTGCGGAGAAATTCGATCGCGCGATCCGCAACCCACTTGGTCTCATGGTGCTCCTCCGGAATCGGAGAAATCTGGGGCTGAAAGTAAAGAAGGCCCCGCACGCCGCCCGGATAACGAATGTGTCCATACCCTTGCTCTTTCAGATACACCAGGTAATCGTCGTCTTCCCGGTAGGCGCTGCGATCCTGCTCCTCGCGCACGGC
>CAZTAB010000328.1:0-3183 GCA_964611475.1 uncultured Verrucomicrobiota bacterium
AAGTCGATATCGAGCAGGCTCCTCGCGTCGCCGATCGACAAGCGGGCATCCACGATGGCACATCCGTTGGGCAGGCGCTGCATGACGAGTGCCTCCGTGTCGTATTCGTCCTGAATTTCCCCGCCCAGTTCCTCTAGGACGTCCTCCATGGTGATCAGGCCGGCGGTCCCGCCGTACTCGTCGACCACAACGGCAATGTGTTCCTTTTCAATCCGGAAGAGTTTGAGCAGGTCGCTGATCGGAAGCGTCTCGCGGACAGACATGATTTCTTTCCCGATGTCCCCCACCGAGTGTTTTTCCCGTCCTTCACTCGAGAGGCGCAGGAGGTCCTTCAGGTGTACGACGCCCAGGATGTTGTCGATGGTGTGTCGGTGTATCGGGAATCTGGAGAAGGGGGAATCCTTAATCTCGGCGCAGGCCTCGGCCACGGTTGACTTTGCCTCGAGGCCGACGATGTCGACGCGTGGCGTCATGCTTTCCCGGGCGATGGTGTCTCCGAATTCAAACACGCTCTTGATGATTTCCCGCTCCTCGACCTCGAGTTCTTTGTCCGGGGCCTGGTCCACGAGGTGGAGGATTTCGTCCTCGGACGATGGCCTGTTTTCTTCGTCGGCCCCTTTCAGCATCCAGTTCATCAATCCCGCCTCGAGCCGGGAGAGAGGCCACGCGATGGGCCAGAGAATGCGGGAAAGCAGGTTGGCGACGGGAAGGAATCGCATGGAAATCAGGTCTGCGTGGCTTTCCGATAGGACGCGGGGGATGACTTTCAGGAAAATGCTGAGCAGGACCGGCGCCACCACGACGAACATTCCGAGTTGCCAGGATTGCCGCTCCGGCAGGCAGTAGAACCCGGTGGCCAGGCCGGCCAGGGCACAAATCGCGGCAGAAAGAAACACGGCATAGCGTATGGTGTCCCATCGTGTCCCACATTGTTCGATGCGCCGTGTCGCAGCCGGAAATTTCTCCTTCAGGCGCTGGAGCCCTGCGTCCTGGGTGACGACCAGGGAAGCATAAATGGAGGAGAATAGCCCGGCGGCTGCAAGCCATGCCGTGGTTCCTCCCATGGCCTGTACGATGTCCATTGCGCTGCTGCTGGTCACGATTCCGTTCCTTTCCGTGGGGCATCCATCAATTGCTCAACCAGGCCCCTGCCTGCGGCTGATTCCAGCCATTCGCGCTCGCGCTCGAGCATGCCCTTTCTTCGCTCGGGAGTATCGTCGTCCGCCCCGCCCAGATGATCACAGCCGTGGGCGATATAGAGGGCAAGTTCCAGCGAAGCGCTCCCGCGGTGCCGCTGTTCCCACGCCATCTGCACGTTCACCACGACTTCCCCGGTCAACGCCTTGTGCTCGGGGGGGACCGGATCATAGGCAAGGGACACGACGTCCGTTGTTGCGTGCCGGCCGAAACAGGCCTCGTGTACCGGCTCCATGCCACGGTGATCGGTGAGAATCACGGACAAGGCCGCAAACTCGCGGCTTGGTGAGAACTGTTCAACCTGTTGCATGAGCCAACGGCTGAGTCTTTTGATGTTCGTCGTGTTGACCGGGTGGAGGTTCTGTTGGTTGCTTATTTCTATCTTCATGCTTTGGATATGCCACGCGACCGTGGAGCATATTGGTGAGCGAGAATATGAATGACTGCTTGATTCGAGAGACTTGTGCAAAAGTCAGGTCGCATTCGTCCAGCTGACCGTCTTTCATGTGCGCGTCCACGATTTCGTTGACAAGCGACTCGATGCGGGCGGAGGTCGGCTTTTCGATGCTCCGGGATGCCGCCTCTACAGAGTCGGATAGCAATAGAATTCCCATCTCGCGTGAGGTGGGCCGGGGTCCAGGGTAGCGGAAGTCGTCCTCGCTGATTTTCCTGGACCCGATGTCTTGGTTTGTCTCCAGTTGCTTTAACGCGCGGTGGTAGAAGTAGTAGATCAGTCCGGTGCCATGGTGCTGCGCAATCCCGTCGAGAACAGGCCGCGGAAGCTTGCTTCGCCGAGCCAGGGCGATGCCTTCCTTCACGTGGGAAATAATCACCAGGGCGCTCATGCTGGGAGACAGGTCGTCATGCGGATTCCGGGAGAACTGCATGTTTTCCACGAACAACTCCGGTTTCGTAAGCTTCCCGACATCGTGGTAGTAGGCGCAGACGCGGACCAGGAGTGGATTGGCTGACACTTCCGCCGCTGCGGCCTGGGACAGGTTGGCAACCATGAGGCTGTGGTGGTAGGTCCCCGGCGCTTCGATCGCGAGTCGCTGCAGCAGCGGATGCCCCATGTCGGAGAGTTCGAGAAGGGAAATATCCGTTGTGAGGCCGAAGGAAAACTCGAAGAAGGGAATGAGAAGCGCCGCCATGAGGGCGCACGCCAGCCCGCAGGCGATGGCTGCTGCGAGTAGTGAAATCAAGGCCGGACCGAACAGTTCACGCAAGACCGCGCTGCAGAGGACGACGCTCACTGCGGCGAGGCCAATCGAGAATCCGATCCGCAGAAGCTGAGCTCGCCGGCGAATGTTCCGGGATGAACCGGCGGCCACGATCGTGACGACCAGGCCGACGATCAATACAAAGAAATTGTGTCCAGCCAGAACGGAGGCGGCAAAGCTGCTCCAGAACCCGACCACCACCGCCGGTCGCTCGCCGACCAGAATCGAGGCGAGCAGGGGCGCGAGGGCAAGGGGAAGAAGAATGTCGACGAGCGAGGGCGGGATCATCTTCGTCGTTGTCGCCAGAATGAGAAGCGCTTTTGTCGGCACGAGAGTGATTAACGACAGAACTGCGAGCAGGCTGATCATCCCGGGTCTTCTGATCATTTCCGGGGTGATTACCCGGATAAGTCCGGCCGCGACCACGAGTCCGATGAATAGAAGGCTCGCGTTTCCGATGCGGTCGAACACCCGGGCCGTCGGCGATTCCGTCGCCGCCAGTTTTTGCCGGTGTGCGTTGAGGAGTTCAACAATCTGCTCGTCGATTTTCTGACCGGCCTCCACCAGGGTGGTTCTCGCATCGACCTCCCGCTCCACGAGCGTGATCCCCTTTTCCGCGTTTTTTCGCTTTTCCTCGCTGGTGGCCGCATCGTAGCGGAGATTCGAGGTAAGCCATTGTCCAAGCAGCCGGCGCAGGGCGTCTTTCGGCAGTTCCACGTCCTTGATGCTCTCCCGGATGGATGATGTAGCGAGCTTCCTCGCCTCA
>CAZTAB010000329.1:0-3022 GCA_964611475.1 uncultured Verrucomicrobiota bacterium
AACCTATTGCCTCCACCCGCTCCCACCTGCACCTGACCACCTAATGGGCCATCGAGTGTACACCCCGGTGGTACGTATAAGACATGAATCACCCCCCCCGCACGCGCGCCCGCGGCGTTGCCCGGGCGCACGACAGGGACCCGGATGTTGCCCCGGAACTACTGGCCCTGGCCCGGTCCGAGGAAATCCATGCATGGAAGGCGACGCTGACAGGCCTGCTTTCCGCCCATGTCGAGCGCGAGGATGTTTGCCGGTACCTGGTGGATCAACTGGAACACCCGGACCCCCTGGTCCGGTCCGCGGCCATTCGAGGGCTCGCTCCGCTGCCACAATACGCGGAGAACCTGAAAGCGCTCCGGGCGGACCCGGCGCGACTGGTTCGACTGGACGCCGGATGGGCGACCTGGTCTATGCCGCCGCGAGACCCGGCCGGCAGGGAACAGATCTTTGAATACTTTAAAACGATCTGCGACCAACCCGCCGGCGCGCTGCGGCGCGCACAATTGGCCATCGCAGAAAATCGTCTTCGCGAGGCCGAGGCATGGGCCCGGAAAGCGGTGGCCTGGGATGACTTTCATTTCCACAACATGATGCTGGGCCGGGTACTAAGCCTGAACGGAATGAACCGGGAGGCGAAGGACGCATTCCGGCGCGCGATCGAACAGGACCCGGGGAACGCCGAGTATCCCTTCCTGCTTGCGCTCCTGCACGGGGAAATGAAGGAGCCGCGGGAGGCCCTGCATGCGCTGCAGAAAGCGGTCAACCTGGACCCGGAGTTCAGCCGGGCATGGTACAACCTCGGGCTCGCCTACGCGGAGCTGGATCGACTCGGCGAATCAATCACGGCCCTGAACCGGGCAGAGGGCCTGATGCCCGGGTCGCCCGAACCGGCCTTCGCACGGGCCACAATCTACCTCCGCCTGGGGCAGAGGCAGAACGCGCTGGAGTCGGCGCGGAAGGCGTTGAACATCTCCCCAGGCTTCGAACCGGCGAAGCGGCTGGTCGAAGAGCTGGCGGAGTAGCCGGGCCGGGCTAGAGCAGCTGCTTGTTCATGGACAGAATGGGAAGCAGGATGGAAAGGGCCACAAGCAACACGAACCCCCCCACCAGGATAACCAGCACGGGCTCCAGCACGGAGAGTCCCCGGGATACAAGGCGGTCCCACTGCCTCTGGTACCGGTCGGCCGCGCATTCGAGCATCCCCGCGAGATCCCCGCTCGCCTCACCCGCCTCGATCCACCCCGGCAGGGATGTCCGCAAGGGCGGGATTCGGCGCACGGCGTCGGACAGCCTGCTTCCATGCCGAACGCTCTCGCTTTCCCTCCGCAATAGGTCTTCAACCCACGGACTGCCGGTGGCACGGCCCGCAAAATCCAGCGACTCGACCAGCGGGACGCCCCCCCGGACCAGAAGCGCAAGCGTCCGGGCGAACCGGATGTTGACGAGCGCCGCGTAGGCCCGGCCAATCAGCGGGGGTGAATACCAGAACCGGTCCCACCGCCGCTTCACCGCAGGGTTCCGGGCCATGCTGCGAAGCAGCAGGAAGCCCCCGAGTCCAACCGCCACCAATCCAGGCAAGAGAGCCTTCGCAAGCAACGATGCAAACCCCATCATCGCTTTGGTCAGGATCGGCAACTCGACATGGCTCTCTGCGAGCAGCTCGCCCATTCTCGGCACCATCATGCCCAGGACACCCGCCCCGATGACAAGAGCCAGGACGATGATGATCGATGGATAGACGAGGGCGGTCCCCACGTTCTCCCGCATGGAGCGCTGCTGATCCAGGAACCTCCCAAGACGGTCCAGCGATTCTTCCAGCGCACCAGCCCGCTCGCCCACGGCCACCGCAGCCTCCTCATAGGAGGATACCCGCGAACTGGACGAACGAAGCGCTTCCGCCAGGGCCTTCCCATCACGAACCTGGTCCCTTACCCCGGCCAGCGCGGAACGGGAATTCCCGAGCTCGGGCGAGTCAATGAGGATTTCCAGCGCCTGGGCGAGCGGAATCCCGGCGCGAAGAAGCGCCGCCATTTCCCGATAGATCATCGCACGCACATCAAGAGTGAAGGCGGCGGACTTCCGGCTGAGTATCCCGGCCGCCTCGCCGCCGGCCGGAACGACCTCCCCGGCATACACACCCTGCCCCGCGAGTTTCTCCCTCGCATCCTTCAGGTCCAGCGCTTCCACCAGGCCACGCGTCGCGCGGCCGGAGGACTCGTACCCTTTATAGGAGAAGGTCTTCAAGAGAGTGGGGTCGGTTCATCAAAAAGAGTGCCCAAGAAGCATGGTGGATGCAAGGAGGTTTCAGGCCGCGCAAACCTCGCCCCGCATCTGATCACAATCGGTCCCCGGGGGCCAATAAAACCCCGATCGGGGTGCGGCGGCCGACCGGTCTGTTGCCCTTGCTTACGCCACGAGATTGCAGGTTTCGCAGGTTGTGGCACCCGGTGTAAATTGATTAGGATTTTCCCTGATTGTATGAATGCAAAGAGGCAAGCAAAGGGATTGGGCCAACCCGGCGGATCCGGGAGCACGTTTCTCCTCTGGAGTCTCCTGTTCACCTCCGCAGCGATCCTGGTGGCGGGATATCTCCTGTGGGCAACGACCGTCGAGGGAGGTGGGCTGGCCGGTTGTGGGGAAGGCTCCGGCTGTGACGACGTACTGGGCAGCCGCTGGTCACTATGGCTGGGCCTGCCGGTGTCCATGTTCGCCCTGGGCTTCTATCTTCTCCTGGCCGGGGGGATTCTTTTCCTCTACCCCCCCCGGAAAAGGAACGCGAACCGGCTGCCGTGGCTTGTCCCGGTCGCCCTCGCGGGCGGCATCGTCATCTGCTGGTTCGTCCTGCTCCAGGCCGCGGTGATTCGCAGCTTCTGCGTCTACTGCCTTGCCGACCACGTCCTGGGCCTTCTTGCCGTCGGCTTTCTTCTTCTCCATGCGCGGAAGGCGGGCGGCCGGCATACGCCGGCGGGGGGGAAAGAGGGCCAGGGGAATTGCGGGGGGGTGGGGGGAGGGGAAGTTAAGG
>CAZTAB010000330.1:0-1548 GCA_964611475.1 uncultured Verrucomicrobiota bacterium
ACGGAGCCTCCGTCGCCGAGGCGGCGGCCGTCCGATCGGTATTTCACGAAGCGCCGATCGGTAGCGATCAACAGATCGCCGATTTCTTCGAGGACGCTGCCTGCCGGATGTGCCACCGGCCAGCGCTCCAACTCCTGGCCGGATTCCGCGTCGTAGACCCGGACCTGGTGATGGTAGTAGAGCGGCAGGTAGAGGCGGCCGTCGTGCACGACGAGTCCGCGGGTGTCGCGTTCTCTGCGAACGCCGTCCTGCACATGGCGCGTGGGATAATCCGTAAACGGGTCCGGCCAGATCCACCAGTCCGAGGACGACTTTGGATCCGGCGCGAACACTACCATGCGTCGGTCCGCCGTCAGCGGAACGACTTCGCCGGAAGCGCGACTCAGCCGATACCAGCCGTGGTTCCCGTTTGCGGCGTAGACGTAATCGCCGGAAAGGGCGATGGCCGTCGGCACTTCGATCGAGCCGGTGTTGGGGCCGGCCCAAACGACGTCACCCTCGGGAGAGACTTTTTGAATCGCTTTCCCGTGGCCTGTGCCACAAATGTACACTGCGCCGGTTTCGTCAACCGCGACATCCTGGGCGTTCAGGATGTCGTATCCGCCCGTGTCGTCCGGCCGCCATGGTTGACGGCCGTTGCCCACGGAGGCGACATAGCGGGCCGAGACGCTACCGCCCTGCAACGCCTTCCAGCGGTAGGTGCCGGCCGGAACCGGTTCACCCCGGTCGTCGGTGCCGTCCCAGGACACATTCGTCTTCGTCGACTCCACATCCTCCGCATACCAGAGCGTCCGTACGATTCGCTCCCCGCTCCCGTCGTAGAGAGCGAGACTCGTGGGCCCGGTGCCGTGCAGATGCACGGGAATGGTTGCGGGGGACGGAGCCGTGGAGGCGGCTGCCGCGGCCCCGGCGCGAACCCGTGACGCATCGCCGCCGGAGTAGGTCACCACCAGGTGAGGCGCTTGCTCCGGCGGAGCATCTTCGATTTCCGATGCAAACCACTCGGCTTCGATTTCCTCAAGATCGCCCGGTTTGACCGGCTCGATCCGGGTCATGAAACCGAAGTTCTCATCCGGTCGATCCAGCCAGGCCTGCACGACGGCAGACGGAAACACGAATCGAACGACTCCGTCAGGGGCTTTGGATATCGCTTGTGAAACAAGAAAGGGTTTCGTTTCAAAATCTCCGCCGGGCTGGCCCCACGCCATGCCGTTGCCGCCGCTGCGCCGGCTGTTCCACGTTGCCGCCTCCATGCCCGGCTCGCCTGCGGTTCCGGTGCCGGTTCCCTCCACCCACGAACGGGTCAGGCGATGGAACGTAAAGCGAAACGGACACGGCTGCAGCGGCCCGGAGACGCGAACGGAGAAATCCGCCCGCTGAAACTCGGCGCCCGGCGGCACCCCGGAACCATCGAAACGCGAAAGGGCGCGGTAATGATCACAGTGCGGCGAACATCCCATTCGCACCAGGTACGTGTAGTCCAACGGATACAGGTGTTCGCCTAAAATGATGTCCGGCGAACGTCTTGACAGAATTGAATACTCCTAA
>CAZTAB010000331.1:0-4222 GCA_964611475.1 uncultured Verrucomicrobiota bacterium
CGACGCCATGCAGTACCCGCAATACCTTCAATACACGAAGGAGGGGCAGTTCATCAGCGATCGACACAAGATTTTCGAAGACGGCGCCACACGCACGCAGGGGGTTCTTCCACCAGGCCCCGTCGAGAACATGGCCGTCTCCGTGAACTTCGGCATTTTCGAAATCTCCAGAGGCTGGGGTGAGGAAATGGCCGCGTCGTGCCGGATGTTCGACTGGGACGGGGTACGGTTCGACGGCCCCGCTCCGCGGTTCGTTCCCGGCCAGGTCACCGATCCATTGAAGTGGAAGCCTGGGGAGACCGGAAATTTTTTTGACTTCGATGGAAATCCGCTCGTCCATCCGCCGGGGCCGGGGACGGATGCGAAATCGCTTCGCAATATGAGCGCCTGGCTGGAAGAAGCCCGAAAAGGGAATCCAAAGTTCGAACTGGGCATGAACATTGGCCACGGGATTGCCGCAGCCGACGAATTAGGGGCGGAAAACCTTTCGTCGCTGGACGATTGGCCCAAGAGCCTCGCCTACGCGGGCCGTCAGCAGGCCATGTGGCTGCACGAAGGCGCGCTCAATGTTGTCCACCCCGATCAGAATACCTGGCAGAAGTGGAGCAGGAAACTAATGCGACTTTTCCGCCACACGCAGAAGCTGGGCGGAGTCTGCACCGTAGGGCACATCCAAGGACTCCCACCAAGCCCGGACCGGGCAAGAACCTACACCGCATTCGCCAGCGGCCATCGCCTCGCCTACGTCGACTCGGAGGAGCACAGCACATTCGGCCGGGAGAAGTACCACGCAACTGAATTCGCGATTCGGTTCGGAGAGTTTTTCTTCGCGCCGGATTACCAGCTCCTGCCCGCCAGCCAGGACCAGGTTGTTGTCAAGGGTCATGAACGGCTGCTGTGGGTAGATTTCGTGCGCAGACGGGAGCTGCCTGATGGCGTGAGGGAGTGGGTCGTTCACCTGGTGAACCTGCCGGAGAACAATCTGATCGCACAGAACGATCCCTTCCCCCCGCCCCGGCAAAATACGGTCGTCACCCTGGCGCGGACGGGCAGGCACGTGGAGACCGACGCCTGGGTCCTTCTACCGGAGCCGCCACGCGCAGTGAAGGCAACGTATCACGGCAACGGCGAGAGGGAGACCGTCACGATCCCCCGTATCGACGCGTTCGCCACTGTCGTCATACACACGAGGTAGCCATGGGCGGCCAACCACTTGTCGGATTGCTTCCGTTCACGTTCCTCCTCGTACACCCCGAGCCGACGACCGCTGCAGTCTCTGCGGGCGGACGATACGACGCGAACCAACTCGCACAGACCCAGGCGGCCACTGAAGCACCCGATTGGATCGTCTCCAATTTCACCTATCCGGAATCCTCGGTCACGCTGGAGGACATCGGGGATGGAAAGCAGGCACTGCGCCTTGGCAATCCAAACGGAACCGAAGGGGGACGATACACGGTGGGCCTGCGCTATCCCTGGTCCGCCGAGCCCGGATTCCAGCACGAGGTCAGCGTCCGGTTCGCGGCGGAATACGGCAAGCCGTACAATGCGATGGCGGGATTCGGGATCCAGGGCCCGGGCACAAAGTTCTCCGTCAACCTGGCCAATGACCTCTGCCGGCACGGGCAACCCTGGGGGGATCGCACGGAGGTTCCCGACATGACCGGGGCCGTGCGGAAGGCGCTCGATGGGAAATGGAGTGCAAACGAACTGCACACCTACACCGTCAAGTGGACCACCACGGGCAACGTGGGCGACACGAAGTTCGACCTGTACGTCGACGGCCGGTTCGTCCGGCAAATGGTTGGGGCGCACGCTCCACCGGACCGAAAGCCCACGTTCTTCATCAGCTACGAGTATGGATTCGGCTCCGGTCTCATCGAGTTCGTCGAGTGGAAAATGACCCCTTCGGACGAGGTCGTGCGCAGGCTCACCGAGGAAGCGGGCACCTGGCTGCTCTGCGCACGTGGCCCCGGATTCAGCACGATGCGGATCAACCATGTGCTGGACCTGGTTCCGGAACAACGGGTCACGTGTCTCGAGTTCAAGTGGATGAAGGATAACTATCGTCTGTCGGAATATCCCGGGGAGTACCTGATCCCGCTGTACGGGGGATATCTTTTTGCGGGCGTTCCCTATCAGGCAATCGGCCCGAGGCTGACGGCCTTCGTGGAAAAGGGGGTTCGGGAAGGTGCCCATCTGCTGGTGATGGGCGGGCCCTATGCGTTCGGGATGGGCGGGTACAGGGATACGCCCTTCGAGGAATTATTGCCCGCGCGGTCCATTGGGCCGTTTGAGGTCAGGATGTTCGACAAACCGGAACGATTGGAGCAGACGAACGGCGGACGTTCACTTCACGCGATCCATTGGACGGACGCCCCAACCATTCGCTTCTACCATGACCTGGAGCCGGACCCGGATGCGCATGCTCTCATGACCGCGGGCGGAAAGCCGATTCTCCTACATCACCGGCTGGGCAACGGACACGTTTACACCTTCCTTGGATTCTCGGCAGGGCAGGATCCCGGTGGATACACATCGCACGAGGACTGGGCGGGATTTCTGGCAGGCCTGCTGGCGCCGACGGGTCAATGATCGGCACTGCGATCGTGGCTCGACGTCACGTCGCGGGAAATCACGTACTTCAACGCCCATCCCGAGTGCTTCCGTCCGCTCGCTCCATTCAGGTCAAATGGGATTGTGCTGTACCGACAGACCTGCACATTCAATGCCGAATTCCACGACACATCACTCATCAGCGCCTGATGGCAATGATGGCGTATTTCAGCTCCTCTGCCGCACCGCTTCGAAAAGAAGAATGGTCGCCGCATTTGCGACGTTCAGGGAGTCTGCCCGGCCATGCATGGGTATACAAATTGACTCGTCGGCGTGCTCAATCCAGGTCCGGCTGAGCCCCACCTGTTCGGTCCCAACGACGAGGGCGACGGAGCCAGTGAGGTCCGCCCGGGTGTAGGATGTCGGCGCATCCGGAGTGGCAACGAGGATCCGTACCTGGTTGCGTTTCAACCAGCCGATCGTCTCTTGGATGCCGGCCTGTGCGACGGGAACAGTGAACAGAGTGCCGATGCTGGCGCGAACCGTGTTCGGATTGTTGATGTCGGTGCGCTGGTCACAGACAAGCACTCCGGTGGCGCCAGCGGCATCAGCAGAACGCAGAATCGAACCCAGATTCCCGGGCTTCTCGATCGCCTCAGCCACAAGAAAGAGCGAGTCATTCCCCGACGGCATTTTGCACAACGACCTGCCAGCCGGATCCCCCAGGGCCAAAACACCTTCGGGACGGTCCCTATAAGCGATTTTCCGGAAAACCGGTTCCGTGCACTCGACCAGACGGGAACCGGCGTCCCGCACACGATCAAGAAGGCCGGATTCATTGATCCCCTGGAACAACGGCGGGCAGAAATAGAGGTCATGCAGGCGATGGCCGCTTTCTAAGGCACGAAGGACCTCCCGATAGCCTTCGATCAGCAATCTCCCTTTTTCCTCCCGGAAGGACCGCTTGCGGAGCTTCACCACTTCCTTGATTCCCGCATTCTGCAGGCTTTTTACAACGAATGGTTCCTTTTCCATGTCTATCCACCAAACAACGGAATGATACCGCGGGGGGCAGATTGACGAAAGCATCCGATCCCCATACCCTCAAAGTGGTGCTGGGAACCCGATTTTGTACACGAAATGACACGATATTTGGTCAATGGACTGGTTGTAGCGGTGGCTTTCGCTGGAGCTTTCCCGACTCTGGCCGTTGACGATTTCGAGCGGTACCAGATCATCTTGGAGAGGAAACCCTTCGGCGAAGCACCACCGGAACCCCTTGCACCTCCTCCTCCACCCGGACCGGAAAAGCCCCCGTGGACGGAAAGCTACCGGCTTTTCTCTGTCATCCACCCCGAGGACAAGCCCATTCAGGCATCACTCTGGGATCTGAAAAGCAAGAAAGCGGTGATGGTTACCGTGGGCGGCGACCCGGTCGACGGAATCGAGCTGATTTCCGCGAATATCACCGATGAAGTCGCTGTTTTGAGTAAAGACGGGGAAGAGGCTACACTGGAACTCAAGGAAAGCACTCAAAAATCCGCACCGAAGCCACAGAAGCGAAAAAAGCTTCCACGAGGAGTCAAACAGGCGAAAAAACCCGCAACCCCGACGGGCGGACAAACAGCGGCACAGGTGGCCGACACGGACGCAACGGACCGAAAAC
>CAZTAB010000332.1:0-2122 GCA_964611475.1 uncultured Verrucomicrobiota bacterium
GTTCTTATGTAACTTCGAAACCGAAGCGGCGGTAGAGTTTCAGGGCGGGGTGGTTGTCCTGGAGGACGGTCAGGGCAATTCCATTTTTCACCAGCTGGCTCGCTACCTCCACGATTATTTTCATCAGGATCTGCCCGATGCCCTGGCCCTGCCGGTCGTCACGCACGACCATGCCCAGGGAGGCGGGTTCCCGGTCCCGACGGATCCAGATGTATCCGCCCGCTGTCCCATCTTCGTCGAAGGCGACGAGGCAGTGGATGTTCTCGTCAGCTGCCACCTGCAGTCCTGACTCGTAGGTCAGCGGGTAGGGGTGGAAAAAATAGGAGGTGCGCTCGGAGCATGCCGCCAACATGTTGCCGATCCGGGGACCGTCGCCGGGCCGCATCTTGCGGACTGTTATGGTCGATCCGTCCTTTAGTCTGGAATCGGGATCAGACATCTATTCGATAGTGATCCAGCAAATCCTGGGGGAGCTCGATGCCGATACCCGGCTTGACCGGCAATTGGATGGCCCCGTTCACGACGGGGTGTCCGAGTTCCTGGATTTTCAGGCGAAGTGGTGACTCGAATACCTCGGCGGGGGCGAATTCAATGTACGGGGTGATGGGGGAGTAGGCCGCGAGCTGCACGGTTGCAGCGCCGAGGATTTGGGTCGACCAGTTCCCGGGGATTACCTGTGCGCCCCGATCCCTGGCCTGCTCGACAATCCGTTTGGCCTCGGTGAGTCCTCCGCAGGTGTTCATGTAGGGCTGCACCACGCCGACCTTGCCTTCGTCGATCATCCGAAGGAATTCCCACCGGCTCACTCCGTGCTCGCCCATGGCCAGGGGGATCGTGGTTCGTTCGGCCAACCGGGCATAGGCATCCGGCGTGTCGACCGGAAACGGCGTTTCGTAGAAGGATACATCCAGTTCCTCCAGGACGCGGCAGATCTTCAACGTCGAGGAGACATCGTGAAACCGGTAGCCGACATCGACCGCCAGCATGCAATCCGGGCCCAGCGCTTCCCGGGCCCGCCGCGCGAGCGCGATGATGTTCCGCTCGGTCGACATCATGGGCTCGACCTTGAACGCGCGGTATCCCATCTCCCGCAGTGCCAGGACCCGGTCCACCTGCATGCGGAGCATTGCCTCATTGTCCCATTCGTCGGAAACGATCGTGCAGTAGGGCACGACCTCGATGTCCGGCTCGGATTCGGGCGTGTGGAAGTAGCCGCGCTGCGCGCCCCCGAGGAGTTGGTACACCGGCTGCCCCAACGCTTTTCCGTACAGATCCCAGATCGCAACGTCCACCGCCCCCAGGCACATCATCGACCAGCCGCGCCGGTTGTAGTGCAGCATGGCGTCATACAGCTTCTGCCAGAGCCGCTCCGGATGCGTCAGCGTTTCGCCGACGAGATGGCGGCCGAAAAATGATTCCTGCCCGTGAAGTACGGCCTTTACCACGCCGGGCGGCACGCGGAAGGATTCGGACCATCCGGTCACCCCCTCGTCCGTCAATACCTGGATGACTGCCAGCGGCTCGATCAAACCCTTGTCGGGGTTTACATTCGTCCCCTCGCCGATGATGGTGACTTTGGTGTCGGCTATTTTCATTAGTCAGTGGGTTGCCCTGAATCTGAAATAAACAGAGGACGGCACGTTGTCCCCGGTTCGGTTGAAGGGGATCATGAGTGGAACGATTGAAGGCGTTGAATTTCCAGGGCCCGCTCCCATTGTTTACTGTTGATCCTGCTGAACCTCAAACCTCCCCCAAAACCGCGGTTCGGTCATCGCCTCGTGGGACATGTCGTTGACGAAGCTTGTCACCGGATTTGCCCAGAACATGCGCAGCACGTTGGCCCGCCCGGCCTGGTCGGAGTAAATCACCCCGAAGTCTCCCGGATACGATCTGCCCGGCTCGACGGTCCAACCCAGATCCGCCAGGGGGAGCGCCGCCCTGGCGGTGTATCCATCCCTCCGCCGGTCGAAAACGACTTTCGCGTTTTCCAGGATGCGAACTTCATCGATGTGCGTTGTGCCGAGCCCAGAGGAAAACTCGACCGGGTCGCGTGTTCCCGGGACTTTGTACCGATACAGCACGGCCAATGGTTTTTCCTCGAACACACTGAACAGCAGGCGAA
>CAZTAB010000333.1:0-4404 GCA_964611475.1 uncultured Verrucomicrobiota bacterium
ATGTCATGGTTGGCAATACCGGAGAAGCGGACGGCTCCGGCGCTTACTCCGGCATCCACTTCATGCCCTGTACCGCTGAAAACGGTTTTGTGCCGGGGATACCCTCCGGGAGGGTTGACCTGATCTACCTCTGTTACCCGAACAACCCGACGGGTGCCACCGCCACCGTCCAGCAACTCGCCGCATGGGTCGAATACGCCCGGGCAAACGATGCCATCATTCTTTATGATGCCGCCTACCAGGCCTTTGTTCAGGATAAATCCATTCCCCGTTCCATCTACGAGATCGATGGCGCACGTCAATGTGCGATCGAGTTCCGTTCATTTTCCAAGAACGGGGGCTTTACCGGCGTGCGCTGCGCTTTCACCGTGGTGCCCAAGGAGTTGCTGGCGGAGGACTCGACAGGACAAAAACAGTCCCTGCACCCGCTGTGGTCACGCCGCCAGAGCACGAAGTTCAACAGTGTCAGCTATCCCGTGCAGCGTGCCGCCGAGGCACTCTACAGTGAAGCGGGCAAGGAACAAGTCTCAGGATTGATCAACCATTACATGGGCAACGCGAGCCTCCTGCGCCAGGCCTGCGGTGAAATAGGCCTCTCGGTCCACGGCGGGGAGAACGCCCCCTACGTGTGGGTCGCCTGCCCGGAGGGCACCGACAGCTGGAGCATGTTTGACCGCATGCTCAATGAGGTCAACGTTGTGATTACACCAGGCGCCGGATTTGGCTCCGCGGGTGAGGGGTTCTTTCGCATTTCCGCCTTCAACAGCCGTGAAAACGTCGAGAAGGTCTGCGGCCGCCTGAAGGACATCCTGTAGGGGAAAACATCGACCCGAAAACGGATGTTCCTGCTGCGCGTTGCGGGCGTTCACCCATGCTGGGTGAAGGGAAGCTGCCAGGCTTTCGGAACGGTTGATTAGACCAACTCCTGTGAGCATCCCTTTCTGCCTGGCCGTCCCCTCATGCAGTGCTCCGCCTTTCACCTCGATCGCATGCACAAGCAGCGTCTTGTTGGAATCATCTGCCGGGCGGATTTTCTTCAAAAGAACTTCGCAGGGATTGCTGACTGACCTGAAGGGTGAGCCGCGGGCCGTCGGGGCAGAAGCCTTGTCGTCGGCATTCTCAACCCGTGAACAGTTCAGCTGGCCAGGAATCCTCAGGGCCTGTCCACTCCGATCTTGGCTGGGAATTTACGAGCCGGAACGCGCCCTCTCCAATGCTCAACGTTTGCCTTGTCTTTTATTCTTCGACTTGGCTCCGGGCCCCGTCTCAGTCAGAATGCTTGTCCATGCAAGAGGAGGACATGATGAACAGGGTACTTCCCGCAAGGTTCGTATTGGCTTTGATTGCGGTCGGCGTGCTCATGATTGCGTTGGCGGATATCGCTCGGGCCAGTGTCGTGATCTACGACCCCTTCGATGCGGGTGATGGTTCCGTCCTTGCCCTTCCGGACCTGGCGCCGGGTGGCCCTGCGGCAAACACACATCGTGCGGTCCTGTACAACCATGGTGGCATGGGGGACCAGATCGGCGGCGACCTTTCGCAGAATGTTGAAATGCTGGCCGACGAGGGTTTTATCGCCTACGCCAAGAAACGTTCAGGTACGTCGATATCCGAAACGCTCGAAGAGGTGAAAGAGGGGCTTGCGGATTTGATGAACCTTTCCCCGGCATTGCTTGACGGGCGTGCCATCATAAGCGGTCCCGGTGATCCTGGAGTGTCGCTGATCGGATATTCCCGGGGGGCGCTGATGTCCCTGGGCGTCGCGGGACTGCGGGAGGATGGAGAAGGCGCATTGAGGCGGGGCGACAAGGTCATCCTCATGGCGATGGCGCCGGGAGCGGGTGATGGGTGGACCGAGGGGGGGGCGATGAGTCCGGATGAAATGACCACGGCGGACCAGTATCTCAACGCGAGCAACCTCGCGTTGATTGACGAGGCAAGTACAGAGTTCTTTATGATGGTCGCCGCAAATGACATGCCTACAAATAACCCGAACAACAATTTGGTTGACCTGATGACAACGGCCCACGACTTGATGGTTAATCGCAGTGGTTCACCGGTCACATCCACCTTGAAGGTCTACGACGACTGGATGCCGCCTGTCACGGGGCACAACCTTTTCCATAAAGTTGCCAGCGGCGGGCAGGATTTGGTTAACGGGCAGGGGTACTACTGGCACGACGTTATTCATTTTTTGAATAATCAGACCATTGATACGGAGTACACGGCGCTGATCTCGCCATCGCTCCCCCCGGTGATCACGCTTGTTGGTCCCGCAGAACTGGCGCTTGAGGCGCTCCCGGGGACGAGCTACGCGGATGCGGGCGCCACGGCTTGGGATGAAGAGGATGGGGACATCTCGGGTGATGTGGAGATTTCTGGTGCCATGGTGAACCGGGCGCAGCCTGGGGAGTATGCGGTCCATTTTGACGTGAGTGATTCCGGGGGCATGCCTGCTGATAGGGTCACCCGGACGGTGAGAGTCCAGGATACGCTGCCGCCGGTGATTACGCTTTCGCTGGGCGGTGAGGTCATCCACGTGGGTGACAATACGGCCACGGGCCTGGGGGGTGAGGCAAATACCAATGAAGCCCAGCCCCAGGTCACCGGGAGCGTGTCCGTCGGTAATGCCTATAAGCTGGTTTCACCCATTTATCGGGTGCACGACCTGACGCAGCCTGACGGTACGCCGGTTAAAAGCCGCCAGGACTGGAGTGCCACAGCTCCCGCAGGCTCCAGCGTCGAACAAATGCCGATAGCCACCGTCTGGGATCACCAGGATCAGTCGGTTGCGTTGGAGACCACCATTCTCCTGGTGGATCTTGATGGCGTCGCCCAGAACGAGGAAGTCGAGCAGATCGACTTTACGAAACGCAGTACCTATCTGTTCTTGTACGATGCCCAGGACAGCAGTGGAAACCACGCCGAGCAGGTGGTCCTTGCCCTGATTCTTAATGATCACACCGCTCCTGTAATCAGTGTTGCAGGGGTTGCGGCAGAGACCCTCGAGGCAGGGTCCGACTGGACCCTGGGGGAGTCGACGGCAAGTGACAACCTGGATGGCGACCTGACCGGGAGCATCCTCTACACCGTATCGAATGTGACGGATGGCAGCGTACTGGGCACCGGGTTGACTTATGCTCAGGCCGCTGGCCTGGTGGACCTCTCCGTGATAGCCGATTACGTGATCTCGATGACGGTGAGTGATGATGCGGGCATCTATGGGCACAATAATCGGGATAATTCAGTGACTGCTGTCAAGGCGGTCGCCGTGCGAGATACTCTTGCCCCGGTGATCACGGAAGAACCCCAGGGCCAAACGGTAGGGCAGGGTGTGAGCCTGGTTTTTTCGGTGGCGGCAACGAGCAGCGAGCCGTTGAGCTACCAGTGGAAGAAGGATGGGGCGGATCTTATGGGAGCCACGGACCCATCACTCACGCTGGCGGCGACGGACCGAGGTGTCGGGGGTGTTTACTCCGTGCTGGTGAGCAACAGTGTCAGCGGCGTACAGAGCGCTGGCGCAACGCTTCGGGTCCTGGTTTCCCAGCGCATCGAGTCCCTTGAGAATCTCGGTGGCGGGGGATTCCGCCTTCGCTTTGGTGATCACGACGGGCATGCGCTCCAGGAAGCCGACAAGCACAACTTCACCATCCAGTGGTCCAGGAACCTTTCGGAATGGATGGTGTTGACGGGTGTGTCGAGAAATGTTGTCAACGGCAGGGTTGTTATCGATGACCCCGGGGCGGTAGAACGCGGGAACCGGTTCTACCGGGTCACGGCGCACTAAGGGTCGAGCGCATGGTCGGGTGAAATACTCATCCCTGGGTATTCCTTCCAGGCCGAAAAATGCCATAGGTTCCTGAAAGCCCTCTTTTCCCGGATGTCTGTAGTCGTCAAGCAATCGCCCCCTTCTTGTATGATCCGGCGAATTTTGCTGTAGTAACCCAGCTTTGGAGAAGTTCCCGCAGGCCGTGTGTCCATGAAAAATCCATTCTCTTTTTATCCGGGGAGCCGGAGATGTAGCTCCATGTTCGGAACCCTTATACTTGCTGGTGTGGGGCTTTTCCTTCCCGGCCAGGCGAACATCCCGGCGCTGGCTGGTGTGGTGATGGATCCCGACGAGGTGGAGTGGGCCTCAGTTCGTGATTACACCGCTGCGGAGTTTGATTCCGACCTTGATGTCCGAAAGGACGACGAGATCCTGATCGACATTGACGTGCGTGAGTTGAGTGACCAGGAGAGCGTCAGCGGTGTATGGCAACAAAACCTCGACGGCCGTTCCTGGGTGGTGCATCGCGGCTTGACCAGTAGCGAGTTCGGTGACAAGTGGGTGGAGTATAATGATGAGGGCCACCGCCTGATTGACCAGGAAAGCTATGTCCTGGGTGGTGCGCGGTACTATGC
>CAZTAB010000334.1:0-2338 GCA_964611475.1 uncultured Verrucomicrobiota bacterium
GTACCGGGTGGTGATTCAGTAGGAAACCGATGTGCCGGAGTGGATATCACCGCGAATCTGCCCGGAGGGTGAAGGAGAGAAAGGAGTGGAGCAAGGGAGGCCCCTGGTTCCCTTTTCGCTTCCCAGCCTCAGATCCACCCAACCTGATTGCGCGGAACATGATTATCAAATTTGAGAGTCCTCATAACTGATTCAATACAAGCAACTAACATGTAAGAAGTTCAAGTGAATGGGGGTTGTTTGAGAATAAAGACTGCACGTGGGGAGATTTCCTGAAAATTGATTGACGAGATTTCCGAAAAGGGGCAAAGTTGAAAAGAGCTGTATGTCACCCCGGTGATTAGGAACGGCGGTGCGGGTCGCCCGGTGGATCCCCATCCGTCACGCAACTTATCGATGACAGGAGCGAGGGGAAGTATGAGCAGGCATTTCTTCATCCGTTTTCGTGGAGCACCCCTACTGACAGCTGTATCGCTTCTTATTTGTCTTCCGTCAGCAACACAGGCCGTTCCCCCGGGCGTACCGGAGCCCATCGGGGAGTGGCTTTTCAATGGTGACTTCCTCGATTCGTCCGGCAACGGTAACCACGGAACCCCTATCGGCGATCCAGAGTTTGTCGAAACGCCTCGCGGCATCGGAATAGCGCTTGATGGCGTAGATGACGAAGTGGATTTCGGGAACGGGTGTGTCGATGGCGACTGTTTGTTTGAATTCTCCACGGACGAGCTGTTCCCGCGGCAGTTAATAGACGTGTCGCTCGAGGCCTGGATTTCGATTGACCCGGACCCAACGGAGAACGGGAACCACGACACGAACACCGCGAACCGAATTCACAACATTTTCGGGAAGACAGGCGAGGAATATATGCTCACCTATGAGAGTGCTCAGCCGGAGACGCCAGACCTGCATCGGGTGGGCGTCGCCTTCTTCGCGAGCACGCCTGCCTTGGAGGACCCTTGTTTCGGCGGGCCAGGCTGCAACCTTGGCAGGCCGGCGGTCGAGCTGGGTACGTTTGTTCATGTGGTGGCTACCAAGAGCTCGAGGACGGGAGTCGCCCAGCAAGCAGCCGCCATTTATCACAACGGCACGTTGGGGAGGCAAGGTGGTGGGCACGATCGTCTCTGCCCGAATCCGGAGAGACATTTGATCATCGGCAGGGGCGGACAACATGAAGATGGGGGGAACAACCAGAACTGTGCCGATAGAGGGGACAGATTTCTCGATAATTGGCTCAAGGCCGTTTACGAAGAAGTGCGGATTTACGATTCGTATCTGACCGAAGAGCAGATACGAATTCTATTTGAGGCCGGACCGACACACATCATCAGGACCCCGGACGTGCTCCGCACCGGAATTGATGACACGGTTGCCACGGAGTTTCTCAGTGAGGCAGGAACCACATATGAACTGGAGTACACAACGGATCACGTGAACTGGGCGGGAACCGGTGCGGTCGTCGTCGGTGACGGCACGACCATGCGCCTGTTCGATCCATTGGGATACTCGGACGCGAAGGGTTACCGTGTGGCCATCAGGTAGACTATTCAGGAGAGAGGGAGACAAGGAAATGAACAAGCAATTGAACGTGCGTCAAGCGTTCGATTCGACGTGCCTGGTGGGAGCACTGGCGTTTGGTTCTCTTCTGGCATCCGGCGTGAACGCGGCGGTGATCGGCCATTGGACATTCAATGAAAACACTGGCACCGTGGCCATCGATCACTCGGGTCAGGGCAATCATGGCGAGATCCTCAACGGGGCTACCTTTGTGGCATCGCCCGGTGGATTTGCCATCGCGCTGGACGGGGCCGACGATCGTGTAAACTTCGGGCAGCCGTCGATCTTCGATTTCACCAGCCAGGCTTTCACCATCGAGTCCTGGGTTCAAGTCGACGCGTCGAGCCAGACCGGGGGGAACCATGGGATCTTTGGCAAGAACTCCCAATCCTGGCTGCTTGGCTTTGAGATACGATTCAATTGGTTCAAGCGGTTTAACTTCAGATTCTCCACTGACGGCGGCGCCGGCGCCGGGGAAAACCCTGAGAACGCGCTCGATTTCAGCGAGTATCACCATCTTCTGGCCACCCGGGGAGCGAACGGCAGCGACCCGGTTCAGTTCTATGTGAACGGCCATTGCGTTTCTACGAACGAATTGGGCCAATGCGACGCCGGTGGTCGCCAGGACCTTTTGTCGGGAGAAGACGCGGATGTGGTCGCCGGCCAGGGAAGCGGCAATCACCTTGAATGCCGGATCGACGAGATCAGGGTGCAGGATGTACGGGTCGATGCGGCGCAGGCGATGGCCTTATTCAACGCCGGGCCCAGTACCGCCCCCTCCAAC
>CAZTAB010000335.1:0-3969 GCA_964611475.1 uncultured Verrucomicrobiota bacterium
CTGCCCGGTGCAGTTGTGGGCTCCCTATGAAGCCCGTCACGGCGACATCCGCGTCCCGGTATTCCACCGGGTGCAGCCCATCGAACAACGAGGCGCTGAAAAGTTCCCGAATCCGGTCCCCCACCGTCGAATCCCCTGACAACTGGTACAGGGGACGGTCATCGACGACCAGGTGCATGGCAATGCCCGGGTGCGCCAGCGCATGTACCAGGAACATCTCCCGCACATGCGCGGTCTCCGTCTGATCCGCGCGCAGGAACTTTCGGCGCGCCGGGACATTGTAAAACAAATTGCGAACCGAAACCGCCGTTCCAGGCGGAGATCCCGCTTCACGGACCTGCTGGATGGTCCCCCCATGAACCTCGATCTCGCATCCCTCGAGGTCTTCCTGCCGGCGGGTTACCAGCCGAAATCTCGACACCGCCGCGATTGCAGCAAGGGCTTCGCCTCGAAAACCAAGCGTCTCGATGTTCTCGATATCGCCCACGTCCCGGATTTTGCTCGTCGCATGCCGTTCGATCCCCAGCAGCGCCCCGTCACGAGACATGCCGACCCCGTCATCCCGCACCGAAACCAGCCGTTTCCCCCCGGCCGTGACTTCGACGTCAACAAACGTGGCGCCTGCATCAATCGAATTCTCGAGCAACTCCTTAAGGACAGACGCGGGACGCTCGACCACCTCTCCCGCCGCGATCTTGTTGATGACATGATCCGTCAGCAGACGGATGTGGGGATGTTCTGGCATGCATCGAAGCATACCTGCGCCCGGGGGAAATTGGCGACCCAATTTGGAGTCCCGCGCCAGGCACGCGGGGCGATGTCTCAAATCACCTCGACCAACTCCTCGTCCTCCTCCTCCTCGACCTCCTCCACCTCGACGGCCTTTGCCTGATATGTCGGGAGAAGGCGGTAGTACACCTGGAGAGTAAGGGCCGCAAAGGTGGTTCCGTATACCTTCCCCTTCGCGGCTTCGCCACCCGGCGCCAGCCAGCTCCCGTCCGAGTTCTGCGCATCGACGAATACCTTGGCGAACATGTTATTCCAGGCCTTCCAGTTTTTCCCGTGATGAAAACGAGCCTGGGTTATGTAGTACCACCCGTACAGGTCATGCCCGCCGCCACCCTCCGGATCCCACGAGAGGTCGAAATCCTTTTTCACAAGGTACTCGGCCCCCTTCATGCAGGCTTCGCTTTTCGCTTCGCCCAGGAGTTGCAGGCACAGCACGCCCACTCCGGTCATGCCGATTGATCCTTCCCCGGGCGTGGTCCCGTAACTGAAACGTCCCACCGAATTCTGGGCCCGCTCCAGGTCCACCACGGCCTTTCGCAGCGCCTGTCGGACTCCCGGAAGGCCCGGATCCGCGATGTAGGCGGCCTTCAAGGCCTGGATCTGCCACCCGGAAACAGACGTGTCCCGCCGCGGTCCTTTTCTGTAATCGTAGTCCCACCCGCCCCCGGGTTGCTGTCCCTGCACGAGGACCTGGGCGCTTCTCTCCATCGCTGTGCGCAAGGACGGGATCTGGGTCAGCCCGTAGGCCTCGGCCACCGCATAGGCGGCAATCCCCTGCCCGTAGACATGATGCGACCCGGTTGCCGGCCAGTTCCCGTCCTCCCCCTGCTTTTCCGTCAGCCATCGGATCGCCTTCTCCACCGTCAGTCCGTACTTCTCCGACGTGGGCGTCTCCCCATGGGAAAGAAACGTGAGAAGCCCCAAGCCCGTCATGCCCGCATGGTTGTCGTCATCCCACGAGCCGTCTTCATTCTGGTTTTTTTTCAGCCACTCCAGCGCCCGGATGACCGCCGCCTCGGTATACTGGCCCCACTTCCGGGCGTGCCTCCTGAGCGCGTCCTGTCGGCCGCCGGCCGTCCGCCCCTGGTACAGCCCCCGCATGACCAACGGACTCTGGATGTCGTCGATCACATCCAGCGACTCAAAGTCCACATTGGGATCGGGATCATCGAATTCCTCGATATCCTCCTCCAGCATCTCCGCATCGATCGAAATATCCGGCGGCGTCAGCGCGTCAACCACCTGGATCTCCTTGAGCTCCTCCAGCTCCCTCTTCAGCTCTTCCAGATCGACCGTCTCGGGCTCCATGATGATGACCTCGATCTTTGCCTGCCGGCCGCTTGAGGAAAACACGACCAGCTTGATGAGAACGACAATCACAAGCACGTGCAGGATTGCCGACCCGACTGGCCCCAGAGCCAGCTCCAGAAGTTTCCTTTTTCTCTTTTTCCGGGGGCGTTCGTCCATCAGTTCGCATCCATGATCGAAAGATTCGTCAACTCGTGCTTGGCGCAGAAGTTCAAGACCTTGACAAGGCGCCCGTGCGGGGCAGTCAGCGAGCACATGATCAGGACGGACTGGCTCTTGCTGGCCCGAGCCAGGGTTCCAAGAAATCCGTCCAGCTGCCTCTCCGTTACCGGCAGGCCGTCGAAGGTAAACCCTCCCTCATGCACCTCGACGCGAATCAACGAGGGTGGATCGACCGGTTTTTCCTTGGGCGGAGCATCAGACGAGGGCGTGTAGACGTTCAAGTGGGCAAAAATCGGAAGGGGCTCCAGCGTCGCGATAAAATAGATGAGGAGCAGGAACACAACGTCGATCATCGGCGTGACGAGAAATCCCGACTCATCCTCGTCACCGCGCCGCCTCCGTTCTCTTCTCTTTTTTGCCATCAGCTCGTTACGAGCCCTCCGAGATGATCGCCGCGAATTTTACCTTCCAGATACCAACGGTCTTGCAAACATCCGTCAGCGCACTGATGTGCTGATGCAGAACCTCTCGATCCCCCCGAATCACCACCGGCACGCCCGTTCCGTAGCGGTTCACCGTCTTCTGCAGGATGGCCTGGAACGTGCGGGGAGACATTTTCCTCTTCCCGATCACGACGGAACCGTCCGTGCGCACATTCACGGTCACGGTCAGCGGATCCTCCTCGCCGACCGCCTGGGCATTCCTGGCCCACTCCAGGCGCACGTTCTTGTCTATCTTGTCCTTTTCCAGATCAATCGTGCAAATGAAGAAAATAATGATGAGAAACACAACGTCGATCATCGGCGTCATGTTGATCCCCGGGAGTGGCTTTTGCTTTCTCACGACCTGTTCAGCGTTGCGGGATGCGGCCTTACTCCTCGGATTCCTCGACGATTTCCACGTTGCGCAGGACCTTGATCAGGTCCAGCGTCAGCCCTTCCATTCCAAGAATGATGTTTGTCGCCCGGTTCCGGAAGAAGTAGTAGAAACCCACCGAGGGAACGGCGATGCTCAAGCCCGCGGCCGTCGTATAGAGAGCCATCGAGATGTCCAGAGCAAGCAGGGTCGGGCTGGCTGCGCCCGCCCCCAGCGCAATATTGCTGAAGGCCGAGATCATTCCCACCACCGTCCCGAGGAGGCCCAGCATCGGCGCAATATTCCCGATGAGGTTCAGGTAGGCGACCCGCTGCATCAACCGCTCGCTCTCCAGGTCCGCGGAAACCGCAACCGTGTCCTGGATCGCCTCGAACCCCTCCTCCACGTTGGTAAACCCGGTGGAAAGAATGTTGGCCAGTGGCCCAGGCTCCTGATCGCAGTGCTCCAAGGCCTTCATGACGTCGCCCTGCTCCATGGCCGCGCGAACATTGGCCACCAGCGCTGGCGGCGCTATGTTTTTTTCCTGGATCTGCAGGAACGAGTCTATGGCCAGCCAGACTCCCGTAACCGAAACCCCGAGCAGGGCAAGCCACAGCACCGTGCCGACCACGCCAGAATTCTTCAGCACGTCGATGAACCCGATCCCCGCCCCCTCCACGGCGGCTTCCTGCGCGCTTTCCATTCCATCCGGAACCTCGCTTTCCTGGGCCGCGGCAAAGCCCGGTGCACCCAGCACAAAAATCAGGCTGGCCAGCAGTATCAGCAGTCGTCTCACTCTATTCATTTTATCTCCCACGTTCACTCGACATCCTTACACCTACATGCTTCCAATCC
>CAZTAB010000336.1:0-2968 GCA_964611475.1 uncultured Verrucomicrobiota bacterium
ATGATCCGGGCCATCCTCGGCGCAAGGCATGAGGAGGACGAAGCCGTCTATCACCGGGTGGTCGTGCGCGTGCGCGAGTTCATTGACCGTTCCACCGGCATCCAGACGCTGCTCCAGATGGAGGGTCTGGTCAACCTGGTGAAGGAGTTCGGCCTTGTCCCTGCGCGCGAAATCCGCGATGCAGCCGGGTACAAGCGGGTTTACAACGAGGCCCTGATGTCGAAGGTCCGGGAGCGGTCGAAGAAGCTCTCCAAAGGCCTTCTTTCGCGCGACGATTTTTCCATCAAAAACGCGATTCCCTTTCTGCACATCCTGCGGGAACTGGGCGTTCATCTCTACCTGGCCAGCGGCACCGACGAGGAGGATGTGCGGGACGAGGCTCAGGCGATGGGGTATGCAGACCTTTTCGACCAGGGGATCTATGGGTCCGTCGGAGATCCTGGGCACGATGCCAAGCGGGTTGTCCTGGATCGCATTCTCGAGGACGTCGGAGCGGAGGCCTTCGATCAACTGGTCGTTTTCGGGGATGGTCCCGTGGAAATTCGCGAAACCTGCAAACGAGGTGGGCGCGCGGTCGGTTTGGCCAGCGATGAAATCCGCCGGTTCGGGTTGAATCCCGCCAAACGAACCCGCTTGATCAAAGCCGGTGCGCATCTCATTATCCCTGATTATTCGGAAATGGAGCGGCTCCTGGAAGTGTTGGGGTTCGAAAACATTATATAGTTTTTGTATGATGTTTGTGTGCCGATGAAATCGCTTGTCACGTTTGGTGAAATCATGGCGCGCCTTGCGCCAGAAGGAGTGCTTCGTTTCCGGCAGGCGATGCCGGGCCGATTGCAGGTCACGTTTGCCGGTGCGGAAGCCAACGTGGCGGTTTCGTACGCCTACTTGGGCGGTTCTTCCCGGTTCGTGACTGCGCTGCCGGCCAACCCGCTGGCCGATGCCTGTGTACATACGCTGGAGGGCATCGGTGTCGACATCGGGCATATTGTACGGACCGGGGAGGGGCGTCTCGGGCTGTACTTCGTCGAAACGGGTGCGAATCAGCGTCCGGGCCGAGTGATCTATGATCGCGCCGGTTCGTCGATTGCAGTCACCCCGCCGGATGCGTACGACTGGAATAAGATTTTCGACGGAGCCGGCTGGCTGCATGTGACCGGGATCACGCCCGCCGTTTCAAAATGCGCGGCTGATGCGACACTGGATGCAGTGCGCGCAGCGGGGGAACGGGGCATGAAGGTGTCCTGTGACCTGAATTTTCGGAAGAAGCTGTGGCGCTGGGAGGATGGGACCGACGGGCGAACGCTTGCCGAGCGGAAGATCCGGGAGATCCTTCCACATGTTGACCTGGTGATTGCCAATGAGGAAGATGCCGCGGACGTGCTTTCCATTCGCGCGGACGGAACGAACGTGGAAGAGGGGCGTCTCTCGGTCGAGAGATACCCCGCGGTTGCCCGGGAGATCGTGAGGCAGTTTCCGAACGTGGACCGGGTTGCCGTGACGCTTCGGGAAAGCCTTTCGGCATCTCATAACAACTGGGGAGCTCTGCTGTATTCGCGGGCGGGGGACCAGGTGGTATTCGCGCCCGAGGTCGACGGGGCGTATCGGCCCTACGAGATCCGTAACATCGTGGACCGGGTCGGCGCCGGCGATTCCTTTGCGGCGGCTCTGCTCTACGCCTTGACGTCGCCGGAGTTGGAGGAGAACGGAACAGCAGTGGCGTTTGCGGCGGCGGCTTCCTGCCTGGCCCATTCCGTTATTGGTGACTTCAATTTCAATACGAGAGAGGAAGTGGAATCCCTGATGAAGGGCTCGGGATCGGGCCGCGTCGTCCGGTGAAAATAAGGATTGCGCAGTATGCTTGAAATCAAACTCAGCACATTTCGTGGCCGGCCCGGGGTGGCCCTGGGCAATGGTGTGGTGGAGGTATTCATCCTTTCCGGAGGTGGGCATATCGCCCGGCTTTCCGTCGCCGGAGGGTTGCCCAATGTATTGTGGGAGCCGACATGGCCCCTGATCGAGCCGGGTCTTCGTGAAATCGCGGACACCAGCGTGTACGGGGACCACGAGGAAAGCAAACTGCTCAGTTCGATCGCCGGCCACAATCTTTGCTGCGATCTTTTTGGATCGCAAAGCCCCGGCGAAATCGCAGCGGGCATGCCACTGCACGGGGAGGCGGGTATGGTCGCCTGGACGGCCGTCCAGGCCGATACCGGCGGGGGCAGCGCCCGGCTGGTCATGGAAGCCGACCTGCCGCATTCCGAGATGGGCGTGCGCAGACTTTTCACCCTGGACGAAGGCTCTTCGACAGTTCGTGTGGAGGAGGTGCTGATCAACAAGGTGGGCTTTCAGCGGGCCATCGGTGTGGCACAGCACGCGACGCTGGGCTCGGCGTTTCTGGGTACGCCGGACGCGCCCGCCTTGTTCACCTGCAACGCGGACAAGGGCATGACCTGGCCTCAAGGCGACGAACTCACTTCGTTCGGAAGTGACACGGAATTTGATTATCCGACGATTCCGGGAAAGGACGGCAACGTTCTCGACTGGGAGATCTACCCGCGCCAGAAAAGCAACGGGGACCTGTGCACCCTACGGATTTCCCACAAAGATGACGTTGGATGGTTCACTGCGTGCAATCCCTCGAAGCGAACGGCTGTTGCCTACGCGTGGGAGCGGGCCCACTTTCCGTGGCTGGTGACCTGGGAGGAGAACTACAGCCGTGAGTTGCCTCCCTGGAACGGCAGGGAACTTACGCGAGGCATGGAATTCAGCGCCTTCCCCTTTCCCTTGACCCGCGAGTGGAACGTGGAACAGGGCCGGCTTCTCGATACGCCGTGCTTCACCTGGCTGGATGCCTATGAGGAGCGGCGGTACACCTTTTCTTTCACGGTCCAGCCCTGCAAGGAGGGAATCAAGGAAGCGCCCCGCGCCGTGGTGGACGGGAACTGGGACATACAGCTTTAGTCAT
>CAZTAB010000337.1:0-3317 GCA_964611475.1 uncultured Verrucomicrobiota bacterium
AAAGCGTCGGGGCATTCTTCCTGTGGCTGGATGGGCGGCTGGTGCTACGGCATTCCCGCCACTTCGCGCGAGAAGGAAGGCGCGTGGGCCCTCGTGACGTGGATGAGTTCCCTGGAAGCAATGAAACTAAAAACCGAGTACCAGGCATCGGTGGCCCGCGCAACGGGAAAGGTGTTTTTCCCCCTGCTCCAGCACGACCGGCGCATGATGGACTGGGTTATGGATACCTACGTGGAGAACAATCCGCAGGTTTCGCCGCGCGTGAGCGACGCCTTCGATGTGTTCGCAGGCCTTTTGCCGACCAGCAAGCACCGGCCGATCACGCCGGTGGGCCAGAAACTGTGGAGCGAACAGGTCCGCGCGATGGAGACCGCGGTGACTCACGTCAAATTGCCCTACGATGCGCTGAGCTACGGGAACCGGCGTGTGCAGATCGCCCTCGACCGCTCGCTTCACCCGCCCGAAGGCAAGCGTGTCCCATGGATGGCGCTTCTCGCACTCTACATCGCGGGCGTTGTCGCAACGTTCGTCCTGCTGGCGCTCGCACAGCGCAGAAAAGGACGTCTTTCCGGCGGGTCCTCCTGGCGATGGATCGAAGGGTACGCGTGTGCCTCCCCATGGCTTCTCGGCTTCATCGTCTTCGGGGGCGGGCCTATTCTGTTCTCCGTCATCATCAGCTTCTGCCGCTATGACGTGCTCAATCCCGCGGAATTCATCGGCTGGACCAACTACGTCCATCTTCTCGGCCGCCACTTCGACGAGGTTCTTCAGGCCAAGGTGTGGAACGACCCGATCTTTTGGAAGAGTATCGCGAACACGGGGTTCATGATCATCGGGGTGCCGCTTGGAATTATCGGCGGCCTGGCGCTGGCGGTGCTGTTGAATACAAGCGTCCGGGGCATGCGGGTCTACCGCACCGTTTACTACCTGCCGGCGATCGTCCCCGCTGTGGCAACGTTCATACTCTGGCTCTGGGTATTCGATCCCGGCCGGGGACTGATCAACCTGGCGCTGCGCGCCACCGGCTTCACCAACCTCCCGGCTTGGCTACAGAATCCCGACTGGGCCAAGCCCTCGCTGATCCTCATGGGGTTGTGGGGTCTTGGCAGCGGCATGATCATCTGGCTGGCCGGGCTCAAGGATATTCCCGAGTCCATGTACGAGTCGGCCAGCATCGATGGAGCCAGCCGCTGGCAGCGTTTTCACCACATCACCATCCCTCTCCTCACTCCATACATATTCTTCCACCTGATCATGGGAATGATCGGCGTTTTCCAGATCTTCGAGGCAGCCTACATCATGACGGAGGGAGGTCCCGCCGACTCCACCATGTTCTACGCCTACAAGTTGTTCAATGAAGCGTTCCGGTACCTGAACATGGGCGTGGCCAGCGCAATGGCCTGGCTCCTGTTTATCGTCGTCCTGGCCATCACGCTGTTCCAACTGTGGCTGGGCAAGCGCTGGGTTCACTACGGGGGCGAATAGACGCCGGACTCGAGTTATGCAAAAAATGTGGAATCGAATGACCGCTCCGGAGCGGCTGATCACGCATGGCACACTCCTGGCCGGCGCCGTGATCGTCTCCTTCCCGTTTCTCTGGCTGGTCGCGACCAGCATAAAGGTGCCACGGGAAATGGCCGCGGAGGGACTGCGGCTGCTGCCGCTTGCGCCACGGCCCCAGTCACAATCCCCGTACATCGATTCCCGCGCGTTCGATCCCCCCGCGCCACTGGACGGAATTTCCGCGGATGCGTGGTCGCACATCCGCCCCCGCCTGGATTTCCACCTGGAAACAGTGCTGGATCGATGGAGCCCGAAAACACCCGGCCCCGGCGACAATCCACCCCCATCCATCGCCGACCGCGAACGATACCGCGCGGAAATGAAGGAGGGGCTTCACCACTTTCTGGACCAGCGGAGCTCCGACCGCGCCCGGGCGATCGGCGGCACAGGAGGAATGGACGCGATCCTCGCGGAAGCGCAGGAGATGGTGAACGACCAAGCGCTGCAGGAAACCTTCGATCTCTGTTACCGGAGGATCTGCCTCGGCGGACTTCGCCTGCGTTCCCGGAATGAGGTCCGCGCGATGACTGGCGTGAAAAAATGGGCCGTGGAATCAGGCCCCGCCCGGCTGGTACCGCGCATCGACAGCGGCACCGCCGCAATGGAACTACGGGCTGACTTCAGCGGGACTCCGCGCCCCATTGTCGTCTCGTACCACGATAAACTCCCAATGAATCCCGCCGACGTGGAGAGGCTGTTCGTAAGTTTCCGCGGGGACAACGGATGGGCCCGGATTTCGTTCCAGGTAATTCGCACCGGCCGGCTCTACGAAACTCGGGAGCGGATCAACCTCCAGGAATGGAACTGGCGAGAAGCCGAATTGCGCTGGCCCGGGATAAGCAGGGACGCGACTGCCAGAAAACCCTATTTGATTCTCCACGATCAGGGTCCCGCCCCCGCCGGCAGCCCACCGTTCGCCGTAAACATCGTCATCACCTGCAACACCACGGGCGGCGCGTGGATCGACAAGGTGCTCCGAAACTACCGCCTGACCTTCAAGGAGGTGCCGTTCCTCCGGTACATCATGACCAGCGCATCCCTGAGCATTCTGAATATTCTGCTGGCGGTGCTGTCCTGTTCGCTGGTCGCCTACGCGTTCGCCCGTCTCGAATGGCCGGGCCGGGATCTCTGCTTTGCGCTGCTTCTGAGCACTATGATGATCCCGCCGCAGGTCACCATGATTCCCGGTTTCATCATCATGAAACACCTTGGGTGGTACAACACCCTCCTGCCCCTCTGGGTCCCCGCCGCATTCGGCGCCCCCTTCTTCATTTTTCTCATGAGACAGTTTCTGAAGAATGTTCCCAAGGACCTTGAGGAGGCGGCGCGAATGGACGGTTGCGGATTTTTGCGGATTTACTGGCACGTCATGCTGCCCCTGGTAAAACCGACCCTCGCCACCATCGCCATTTTCACCTTCATGGGAACCTGGAACAACTTCATGGGGCCCCTGATCTTCGTGAACGACGAGCGGCTGTTTCCACTGGCCCTCGGGCTGTTCAAGTTCAACCTGACCAGTGGTGCCAACGTGGGACTGATGATGGCGGGCTCCTTCATGATGACCCTGCCGATCATCATCCTCTTCTTCTTCGTGCAGCGCTACTTCATCCAGGGAGTCAGCCTGACGGGCGTGAAAGGGTGATCGCGGAAGAGGCCGCCGGCCGGGCCCAAAAACGGGATCAGGCGTTGATCAACACCTCGGCCAGGACATCCTCCCGCAACGTCAGCCCCAGGCCCGGCCGGTCCGACAGGGT
>CAZTAB010000338.1:0-4823 GCA_964611475.1 uncultured Verrucomicrobiota bacterium
TACTCTGACGCGGGTCATCCGGCAGGCAGCAGTTCATTTACCCTGGCCATGGCCTTCAAGTTCGAGAGCCTGACTCCCTTCGGCTCGACTCCCAACAACTGGGGAACTTGGTTCAGGTGGGGTGACCGTGATGGTGGCGGCACCCACGGCAGGGTCGGCATGGGTTCTTCCCCGCAGGGACACTTCCGGTCGTTTAACGGAGGCGGGACCGCGGACGCCTACCTCGACAGCTTGGAGGGAGGAAAGAATTATGTCGGGATCCTCGTGCACGATGAGTCCGTGGACGCGAACGATATCTCCGTGTACCTCCTTCATGAAAACGGCAAGGACTCGAACGCAAATACCACCTTCAATCACGGGCCAACGGACATCGTGCTGAAAGAGGGTGTGATCGGAAACATCCTGCCGGTTGGTGATGCAGGTTGGGGCGAGACGAGCTGGAATGGCTACGTCGGAAGGATCCAAATTTATGACACTGCCTTGAGAGGGGCCGAGCTCGACTCCCTCATGTCAACGATGAACGCGTACGGAGTGGTTCCCGAGCCGGGCACATTTGCGCTGCTTTGCCTGGGCTTTGGACTCGCGGCGAGGAGGGGTTTTCGCCGGGCCTGAGTTTTTTCGGGATAGAGTTTTCATGGACCGTCGTCGCCTTCCGGGCGGCGACGGTTTTTTTTTGTGTGGACGACGGAGAGAATGCGAAGGAGGAGGAAGAGGGCAGCCTGCTTGAGCATTCGAGAATCGAGTGGCTGATATTAAATGTTTTTGTCCCGTGTGCCGAGCCTGTCCGGAGTGTCGAATGCTCAATATCGATGTTCAAGGAGCCGGGGGGAGTGGGGGCGTTGTGGCGAATCCGCGGCCTTCCGTGTCTTCACCCCGCACAAGAAAGTATCCCCGCTGATATTTGCGCCCGTCCACATAGCTTTCGTAGGTTTGTTTTGCCACGGTGCTTTCTGCGGAGATGTAGCGGAAGCTGATGACGCGGCGCCAGCGGTCGGATTCATTGGGGGTGGAAAAATGGGGCAGCATGGTGTCGTGCACCCCGAGCTGACCGGCTTTCAGGTCGTAGCTGGTCTTTCGTTGATCGAGGTTTTTCGGGAAGATGGAAGGGTCGATTTCCTCGTTGAAGAAGTCGTCCTCATGGATGATTTTCGGAAATGTTCCGCGTGTGTGCCACCCGGGCAGGATCTCCATGGTTCCGTTTTCGCGATCTACGTTGTCGAGGGCGATCCAGATCCCGCCGGCAAAGGGTCCGGAGATGTTCCAGTACGGCGCGTCCTGATGCCAGCGAATGGGCCGCCCGGTGCGTGGCGGCTTGGCCAGAACGCTGGCGGACCAGAGCACGATGTCGGGTCCGATTTGCCGCTCCACCATGTCGAGCAGTTTCGGCTCATTCGCCAGTTTCCAGAACCACTCCTCGCCTTCCATGTGCGGGTTCATGATGGTTTCCGCGGTCATCCCCGGCGTGAGGTTCGCGATCAAGCGGTCCACGTGACCCTGGATGGCAGAGAGCGCCTCGTCGGTGAGGAATTCGTCGAAGATGTAGTACCCGTGCTCCTGGTAGTGGGCGTGCTCCGTGTCACCGTAGCGGAAGGTGTCCTTTAACATCGATGTTTTGGGTCCAGACTCCATGTCCCGATCGTAGCTGCGGACAATGCGAAATACAGCAAAAATCGGGTTGCAGATTCCTCTGTGATCCCTTTCCTCTGTGATCCCTGCATCTTTTTGGCTCAAAATGCTGCCGAGTGAAGTGTGGGCCGTGGTTGTGGCCCGCGCATGGGTGGGATACCATGCGGCGATGACAACGGAACGCAAAGACTATGCGGAAGGGGAAGTTGCTGCTGGCGCGCGGGATGTTTCCGGGCAGGGGGAATGGGTCCCGATCATCGATTGGTCGAGCATTTTCCCGGGCAACCGGGGGATCAACCGCCACGGTCGATTCGAGCACTATGACGTGCCGGCGGGCCTGGCGCTGAAGGTCGAGCCGGGAGACAAATCCGGCCCGATTCTCACCGCGGGGAAGCCTTGGGAATTTGAGGATGGGGAAGGGACGCTGGTACCCAACACGGTCTGGCGCACCGATCATGGATATCACCTTCTGTACACCGCCCATCTCCCCGAACGGGGCGCCCTTGGCCTGGGGGGTGAGACGCACATGTGCTATGCCACGAGTGCGGATGGATACACATGGACGCGGACGGTGCTGAACCAGGTCGAGCACAATGGATCGACCGAAAACAACATCGTGGCCAACGCGCCGGCCGACAGCCCGTTCCTTGACCCGCAGGGCACGCCGGAGGAACGGTTCAAGGCGATCGGCCAGGTGGGCGGAGCCTTCTTCGAGGACTCGGACGAGAAGCCCGACCCGGCTGAGGTCTACAAGCACTGGAAGCAGATGGAATATGAGGGAGATGACTACACCGGACGCCGCGTCGTGTTCCGCCACTGGGTGGAAGGCTGGACCTCGCCGGACGGCATTCACTGGACACCGAAGGGCCGTGTCGCCGACATGCCGTCCGACGGAGGCAGCGCGGCGCAATACGACCCGGAGACGAAAAGTTACTTTGCCTATCTGCGTGTCGGCGCGGTGGGGGGGCGGCGCGCCACCGGGCTCGCGCGCACCAAGGACTTCTGGCGCTGGCCCCAGGCGAAGCTCGTTCTTTGTCCCGACCCGCAGGACCCGCCAGATCTCTCGTTCTACAGCACCATGTACTTCCGGTATCCCTCCAACCCCAAACTGCATTGTGCGCTGATCGAGACCTACAACCAGTTCGCCGACGACAACGACGCGCAGATCGCGTTTTCGCATGATATGGAGAACTGGTTTCGGCCCGAGCGATGTCCGATTATCCAATGCGGCGAACTTGGCGAGCCCGATGCCGGGGCGGCGCGCCCGTGGGGCGGGCTGTTCGAACTGGCGGATGGCCGATGGGCCGTGGTCTACCGGGGCGTCACCGGGCTGCACAACTACACGCGGCCCGAAGGCCTCCTTGACCGCGGCCCCGGTGTGCTGATGATGGCCCACTGGTTGCCGCACCGCTTTTGCGGCGTGGAGGCGGAGTCGGAGGGGCGGTTCACACTTTCCACGGTCGTGCGAACACAGGACGCGTTGCGACTTAACTACCGCTGTGGATTCGGCGGGTACATCATTGCCGAGCTGATTCGGGGCGTGCCCTCAAGGATCCATCCCGATGCAGAAGCAGTCCCGGGATTCGCGTTTGCGGATTGCGACCGGATGACCGGCGATACCCTGAACGGGATGATGTCCTGGAATGGGAACGGTGACCTGTCGGGCATTGGAGATACCGTGGCGATACGGGTCCGGATGTTTCGGGCCAAGCTCTTTGCCTATTCCGTTTAGGCCCGGGGATCTCCTGGGCGTTTCGTGTGATCGAACGAGCTGGCTTGTCAGCGGTAAAAATATTCCGGCTTGAAGTGCTCGGCCCAGGTGGTGCTGATGACGTGGCCGTCGACGAAGATGGCGTTGAACCGGCCGTTATGGCGCTGGGCGGGGATGGAGATGGTGTAGTCTTCGGGATTTCCGACGCCGGCGAGGTCAGCCCGCACATAAGGAGTGTGCATGTTGCTGTCGGTCATGTAGACCAGTCGCGCAGGTTCGTCGATCTCATAGAGCTTGATTCTGCTTTCCTCTCCATGGAAACCGGTTCCGCCGTCCTGGGTCACTCCGCGATAATTGACCCCATAGCTGGACGCCCGGCAGATGGACCGATTGTAGGTGGTCCCCTCGTGGGTGCCCGTCATCGGTGAGAACTCCGGCGTCACCGAGGGACACCCCAGCGCCATGACCGCCGACGGATCAGCGTTGCGTACCACATGGCCGCCGGCATCCGTTTCCAGGTACTCGCCCAGCCATCCACGACCCGACCGGGGTAAATCGTGATAGTCTCCCGATTTGAACCAGTTTTCCACCAGCAGATACCGGCGGTATTCGTTGTAGCGCTGCCGGCCTTCCGGCCCGCGGATCGTTGTTCCGCGTCGGTCGTAGTACACTTCTGTGTAGGGCGGCAAATGGTCATCGTGGTCGTTGATGTACATCCCGGTGGCCGCTCCGACCTGGTGGAGATTGGTCTGGCAGTGCGCCGAGCGGCCGGCCTCCAGTGAATTTTTCAGCGCAGGCGCCAGCAATGCCGCGAGGATCGCGATGATAGCAATCACGACGAGGAGCTCGATGAGCGTAAACCCCCTACGCGGCATCATAGTCACTGTTCGGGTATAGCATTCGGGCCCAGATTGTATGCGCTGGTGATCGCGTTCTGGTCGAGAGCCGTGTCGTACAACCTCACCAGGCTGATGTCGCCGGGAAAGCTCCGGCTCTGAATGTCGTTTACGAAAACGTCGAGGTCGTCAAGCACGGCGGTGTCACTCCAACCGGGAAAAGTCGTGAGCGCATGGCTCCTCACCTGTCCACCATCAATGTAGACGTTCAACGTGGTGCCATTCAGCGTAAACACCAGATGAGAAAAGGGTCCGTCCGCTGCATCCACGATGGGCAGGAAGTTGGGGATTTCGTCAGCGAAAGCATCGAAAGTCGGGAGCAGGAAATAATCCAACGCCGTGTCGTCGCATCCCTCGCATCCGTTGCCGAAATCATTCCCGTTATCCAGTGCGAACCACGGGTCGCCGGAGCCATTGTTGGCCGTCCCGAACCGGGCGATGTGGACTTCCCCATTGCCACCGCTATTTCTGGCGTACGTGCGCCGCAGCCACATTTCGTACGTCCAATTGCTTAACCCCGAGGCCGAAATCTTGGAGTCGCTGGATTCGTTCTTGAACCCGCCTCCGCCGCCATCCGAATTTCGGTAAAA
>CAZTAB010000339.1:0-13632 GCA_964611475.1 uncultured Verrucomicrobiota bacterium
ATCTAAACTCTTAGAGGTAAGTAAAGTGCTGAATAATTTGGAAGTTTCTGATGATTCTATCAACTCAACTCGTATGAGGGGATTCACTCGCGAATCAGAGATTATGGTTCAAAATGTCAAACTACTGATTCAATTGGCTGAGTTGATTATTGAGGAGACATGACTCATCCCCGTAGCGCGGGGTTCCAGATGCGCCTGTGGTGGCTCCAGGGATCGCGGCCCCGTCAGGCCAGCAACCCGCGAACCGCGTCGACGACCCGCCCCACGTCGGGCCGGTAGGCGTTCTCCAGGACTGGCGTAAAGGGGACAGGGGCATCCGGTGAAGCCACCCGGACAATGGGCGCCATGAGGCTCTCCCCGAATCTCTCCAGAATTCCGGCCGAAATTTCCGCGCTCACCCCGCCCGTTTTCGGGCCTTCCTCCACGATCACGACATGCCCTGTTTTTTCCACGGATGCGCCAATCGTGTCATAGTCGATGGGAGACAGGCTCCGCACGTCAATCACCTCCGACTCGACGCCCTGCCCGGCCAGCGTCCCGGCCGCCTGCCCGGCAATATGGGCCATCAGCAACCAGCCCAGAATCGTCACGTCACCACCCTCCCGGCGCACAGCCGCCGTGTCCAGGGGGACGGTGTAGTCTTCATCGGGAATCTCGCTGCCTGCATCGATCGCGCCGGACTCTTTTCGTGCCCCCTTGGAGCCGTACAGGAGCTTGTGCTCGAACATCATGACCGGATTATCATCGCGAACCGCGGACTTCAGGATCCCCTTGGCATCGTAGGCATTGGAGACCGCCACGACCTTCAGGCCCGGCACCCCGGCAAAGTATCGCTCCATGTTCTGTGCGTGCTGACTCCCCCGCCCGGTCGCGCCGACCGGCGCCCGCATCACCATGGGCACCTTGATACCCCCGCCTGACAAGTATCGCATCTTGGCCGCGTTGTTGATGAGCTGATCGCTGGCAAGAAACAGGAAGTCCGAATACTGCATATCGGCGATCGGGCGCATCCCCATCATGGCGGCGCCTACTGCAACCCCGGTGAAGCCCTCCTCCGCGATCGGGGTGTTGATCATCCGTCCCGGAAACCGCTCCTCCAGCCCGAGGGTGACCGTGAATGCCCCGCCCCACCCGCCGGGAATCCCTATGTCCTCGCCGATGCAGAAAACCGACTCGTCACGCGCCATCTCTTCCGCGATCGCGTCCCGCAGGGCCTCGGCTATGCTTTGGGCTTTCATCTACGCAAAGACATCAGTCGTCAATTCATCCACCGAGGGCTGTGGCGCGCGGCGTGCCTGCTCCACCGACGCCTCGATCCGCGCAAGGACGTCCTCCCGGATCGTTTGCAGCTCCGTTTCCTCCACATCGCCGCGCTCGAGGAGGTGCTGTTTCAGTATCTCGATCGGGTCCCGGGCCAACCAGCGCTCCTGCTCCTCCTGAGGCTGGTAGTTGCAGGCGTCCCGGCGCGAGTGGCCCGTCCGCCGGTAGGTGAGCAACTCGAGCAGCACCGGCCCCTTTCCGGAACGGCACTCCGCCAGCGCCCTCCGTGCGGCCTCGTGCACCGCGATCACGTCATTCCCGTCGACGGTCTCCCCCCGGAAACCGTACGCGCCGGCCCGGTCTGAAATCCGGGTGTTCTTCATCACGAGATCGCCCCGGGTGGACGCGCCGTACTGGTTGTTTTCACAGACAAACAACACCGGGAGCTCCCAGATCGCGGCCATGTTCAGCCCTTCATGAAAGCCTCCCTCGGCGACGGCGCCGTCGCCGAAGAAACAAGCCGCCGCCTGGCCGGTCGCCCGCATCATGAAGGCAAGCGCCATTCCCGCCGCCACCGGGATTCCTCCCGCCACGATGGCGATTCCGGGAATCATGCCCTTGTCGGCATTCCCGACATGCATCGATCCACCCTTCCCCCTGCAGCAGCCGGTCACCGCCCCAAACAGCTCGTCCATCATCTCCTGGATCGACAGGCCCTTGGCAAGGGCGTGACCGTGGCCGCGAAACGTGGAGGTGATCCAGTCCTTCTCCTCCAGTGCAAAGCAGACGCCCACGGCCGTCGCCTCCTGGCCCTGGCACTGGTGGATCGTCCCGGGCATGGTTCCCTCCAGGAAGAGGAATTTAACGCGATCTTCAAATTCGCGGATCAGAATCATCCGCTCGTACATGGATAGAAGAACGGGCCTGTCCAGATCACTCAAGATAAAGCCTCGCCTTCGGACTCTCCCGCATTCCGCTTCCGGGCAAACATTCCGCTTCCCTTCTTTTTCGGGATCATGGGCTCCTCCCGGTGTTCGGGAATATCCGGTGCTGCCACGGTGTCCGGCTGTTCAGGCCCCGACGGCTCCACCCCCTCGACCTCAATGGTCGCGATGATGTCACCGACGGACACGACATCGAGCTGCCCGGCTACGGTCGCCTTCACCACCCCGGCGACGATGGACTCCACCTCCAGGGTCGCCTTGTCCGTCTCGACTTCCACGAGCGGATCACCGCGCTGCACGGAATCCCCGGGTTCCACCAGCCAATGCGTGATCGTGATCTCCGCGCCCTCGGCGGTGGAAAGATCCGGCATCTTTATTTTGACGTCCATCGCGGTTTTCGATCGCCTGCCCCTGCCTCCGACCGGAGGCATTCAAGCGGGAACGGGACCCTCTCACAACACGGGATCATTTTCAAGGCTGGCCTTTTTCATCGGCCTTCCCGACGCATCCCAGCAACCCGATCCGATCCATCACCGCATTGCAGACAGCCATGCGTCCGGCGGTCATCACATCCCGGGGGCCGCCCATGCCCAGCAACGCGTGGGGATTGGCTTCAGGGACCTCCAGTGCATCCCGAACCGCAGCCAGGTATGCCTGCTTCAGGTAGGTGCCGTAATTCACTTTTGCCACCCCCAGCTGAATGGCTTCCCCCAGGTTGCCGGATTCGATCCCCGTGCCACCATGCAGCACCAGGGGCACCGGCACCCCCCCCGCAATTCTTCGAAGCAGTTCCAGGTCCAGGCCCTGCCGTCCCTCCAGGTTCACATGGACATTGCCCACGCTGACCGCCAGGAGGTCGACCCCGGTGGCCCGGACAAAAGCGGCCGCGGCATCCGGGTCGGTTTTCTGGCCGTCACCATGGTCTCCCCGCCCCGCCCCGAGCGGAAGTTCGCCGAGTTCCGCCTCGATGGCCGCTCCCGCCGCGTGCGCACGGCTTGCCAAAGCCTTGACTCGAGCGGTGTACTCCGGGAGCGGGGCCTCCGCGTCGGCGGGCATAACCAGCCCAAAACCAAGGTCCACCGCCCTTTCAACCCAGTCATCCCGGGCACACTCGTTGAAAATCAGGCCGCATGGCACCGACGCCGACTCCGCCGCGGCGCGCCCCAGCGCGGCGTACCAGGCAAGCCGCTCCTCTGCCATGCGATCTTCGGCGCTCAGGAATTCCCCGTTGAACCCGACGATAACCGGCGACCGGGTTTTCTCCGCGGCGTCGATGACGCCCTGAAGTGACTCAATGTTCCAGCTCTCGAAGTAGCCAACGGCAAAGCCCTCCTTCCGGGCGCGGCTCAACATGGACTGGACGGAGGCTAACGGCACGGTGGATCCCGGTTAAAAATTTTAACACTCGGCGCCACGTGCACCGAGATTTCTTTTCCTGCATTCCCTCCTCGCGGGCATGGGCACGGGACAGGATGCATCGTGACACAGGGAGCCGGCGGAATGAAACCGCGCAACAGGCGGGGCGATCAGGACATTTCCCGGACGGCCTTCACGACATCCTCCGCCCTGGGAATTGTTGCGTCCTCGAGCGGCTTGCTGAACGGGACAGGCACGTCCATTGCGCCCAGCCGGGCAATCGGCGCCTCCAGGTAATCAAACGCGCCTTCATAGATGACGGATGCCATCTCCCCGATTACACCAAAGCTTTTGTAGCCCTCGTCGATGATCACCGCCCGGGTCGTCCTGGACACCGATTCCACCAGCGCATCCCGGTCCAGCGGGACCATGGTGCGCGGGTCGAGAACCTCGGCGCTGACGCCCTCTTCCTGCAGCCGATCCGCCGCCTCAAGGGCGACATGGACCATGCTCGATGTCGCGACAAGGGTCACATCGTTACCGCGCCGCTTCACGCTCGCCACACCAAATGGAATCGCGTCGTCCTCCCCCCCGGGGACTTCCCCCTCCAGCTGGTACATCATCTTGTCCTCATAGACGAGGGTCGGGTTGTCATCTCGAATGGCCGTCTTGATCAGGCCCTTCGCATCGGCCGGCGTGGAGGGAATCGCGACCTTCAGTCCCGGAATGTGCGAGGTCCAGGCATGCAGACTCTGCGAATGCTGGGCGGCCGTCGAGCGGCCCGCGCCCATCGTCGTCCGGATGGTCAACGGAACGTTCGCCTGCCCGCCGGACATATACCGGATCTTGGCCGCCTGGTTCACCAGTTGATCCATTGTCAGGGCGATGAAATCCCCGAACATGATTTCCACCACCGGGCGCATTCCGGTCATTGCCGCGCCAACGCCCAGGCCGACAAATCCCGCTTCCGATATCGGCGTGTCGACCACCCGTTCCGCTCCAAATTCTTCATACAGCCCGACCAGAACCTTGAAAATATTCCCGGAGGCAGCGACATCCTCCCCCATAAGGAACACCGAGGGATCGCGCCGCATCTCCTCCGCGATCCCCTCCCTGATCGCTTCTCCAAATGTCATTGTTCGTGTATTCATCGCGCTCGATCAGCCAAACACATGGTCATCCACCTCGTCCACGTCCGGCCACGGGGCGGCCTTGGCAAACTCCACCGCGGCAGCCACCTCCTCCTGCACCTCCCCATCAATGGCTTCCAGTTCCGCCTCCGTCACGTCGCCCTCCTGGAGAATGTCCCGCCTGAGACGCTCGATGGGGTCCTTTTCCATCCACGCATCAATTTCCTCCCGGGTGCGATACGCCAGTCCCGGATCTCCCACGTGGTGACCGCGATACCGGTAGGTGTCGCACTCTATCATGCTCGCACCCTCTCCCGACCGGGCCCGTTCCACCGCCTCGCGGGCCGCGGCATGGACCGCCAGGACATCCATCCCGTCCACCACCGTGCCGGGGATCCCGAACGGCGCCGCTCGCTCGGCGATGGACGAACCCGCCGTCACCTGGTCCGCCGCAGTATGCTCCCCGTACTGGTTGTTTTCGCAGACATAGATCACGGGCAGGTTCCAGATGCCGGCAAAATTCATCACTTCGAACCAGATGCCCTGGTTGGCAGCCCCATCGCCGAAAAAACACGCGGTCACCTGGCCGGACTTCCGCATCCTCGCCGAGAGGGCGGCGCCCGTGGCGATTCCGAATCCCCCGCCCACGATTCCGTTTGCGCCCAGGATCCCAAGCGAAAGATCCGCGATATGCATCGACCCGCCCTTGCCCCGGCAGTACCCCGGGGCGCGTCCCATGACCTCCGCCATCATGCGGTCCAGGTGGCCGCCCTTGGCCACGCAGTGTCCGTGGCCCCGATGGGTGCTGGTAATATAGTCGTCCGTATTCAGCGCGGCGCAAACGCCCACCGCCACGGCCTCCTCCCCGATGTACAGGTGGGCTATGCCGTCCATCAGTCCACCCGTGTAGACCTGCAGGATTTGCTCCTCGAATCGCCGGATCCGGAGCATCTGGCGGAACATCTCGCGCTTCATGATTCCATCCACCCCTGAATGACCAACACCGTCTCCAGTTTTTCCTTGAATGCCTGCAAGAATCGGGCGGCAAGCATGCCGTCGGCGAGCCGGTGATCGGCCGAAAGGGTCACCTCCATGATGGCTCGCACGGCGGTTCCGCCTTCCTCCCCGACCGGGCAAACCCGGGGAAGAATCGCGCCCACGGCCAGTGAAGCGCATTCCGGCGGATTGATGATTGCCGCAAAGGAGGTCACGCCGAACATGCCCTGGTTGGACAAGGTACACGTCGCCTTTTCCCCGGCAAGCAGCCTTCCGTCCCGGGCCGACTCGACAGCGCGCCGGCGCTCATCGGCAAGCCGGGGCAGGCTCTTCCCCTCCGCGCCTGAAAGAACCGGCACAAGCAATCCATCCTCAAGGCCCACTGCCAGCCCAATATTCACAGAGCCCTGCTCAACCATGCCGCCATCGCCGTCGAGACGCGCGTTGAGCCGAGGGTACTCATGAAGGGTTATTGCCGCCGCCTTCACCAACAAATCCGTTGCCGAAAGATCGCGGGCAACGGACTTGCGCCACGCCTCCGCGTCCGTCATATCGACCTCGATTGAAACGTAGAAATGAGGAATGGACTGCTTGCTGGCGGACATCTGCCGCCCGATCGCTCGCCGCATGCGGGAGAGCGGCACGCCACCCGGCGGTGACGAATCCCCGGTTGAACCAGGGGAAGAACCAGCGCTTCCCTCGACATCCTCCACCGTGATCCGCCCCCCCGGGCCCGTGCCCGTGACGGTAGAGAGATCAACCTCCAGCTCCCGCGCCCGCTTCTTGGCCGCGGGCGAGCTCTTGACGCCAGGGGATGAGGGCACGGCAACCGGGGAAGAACCGGCAGGAGACGGAGACGATTCCTTCTCGATGGCAGGGGCCCCGGCGCTGCTTTCGGCCAGGTCAAATGGCTCATCCGCGGCAGCCGTCATCACGGCGATGACCGAGTTGACCGGGACAGTGGCTCCCTCTTCCGCAATGATTTTTCGCAGGAAGCCGGACTCCGGGGCCTCATGCTCGAACGAGGCCTTGTCGGATTCCACCTCGACCAGCGGTTCACCCTTTGCCACGACGTCGCCCACCTGTTTCAGCCAATGTACGATCGTTCCCTCGTCCTGTTGCTGGCCGTACTTCGGCATTTGAATGGGGACAGTCATGCGGGGTTTTCGTCTAGTTCACACCTTCAACGACCGGTCCCGTGGAGCCCAACGCCACCCGGGTCGGGCTCCTAGTCCTTAAACAATCCGCCATTGATGTCTAGGAGCTCTCCCGTAATGTGCTTCGCGTCCCCGGAGGCCAGGAACAGCGCGCAGCTCGCGACGTCCTCGGGTTCTCCCATTTTTTTTCCCAGCGGGATTCGCTCTGCATATCCCTCCAGCCCGGGGTCGCTTGTCATCGGGGTTGCGATGACGCCGGGCGCGATTGCATTGACCCGCACGCCCCATGGGGCCATGTGGGAAGCCAGCCCAAGCGTCAGGGCGGAAATCCCGGCCTTGGACGCGGCATAGTGCGGCCCCACCGTCACCCCACCCGTTTTCGCGGAGATGGAGCTCATGTTGATGATCACCCCCTGCCGCCGTTCCTTCATGTGCGCCAGGACCGCCTGGCAGCAAAAAAACGTGCCTTTCAGGTTCGTGTCGATGACGCGGTCCCAATCCTTTTCCGTACACTCGTCCCAGTTCGTGTAATTTAGCGTGCCCGCGTTGTTTATCAGGATGTCCAGGTGATCCAGGCGCGCAATCGCCTCATCGATTCCCGCGCGCACCGACGAGCTGGAGGAAACGTCCATGACGAGGGGCGCGCTGTCCCCGCCCATCTCCCCTGACACCCGCCGGGCCGATTCGCCGTCGATGTCCGCAACCGTCACCCCGGCCCCCGCGTCCTGCATCGCCTTCGCGATCGCCCGCCCGATACCCCGCCCGGCACCGGTGACCAGAGCGGTCTTTCCCGCCAATTTGCCCGAGGGTTCCATCTACTTCATGAAGAGCTCGATGACGGGAATCGTCACGTCGGGTTTTTCGATCGGGGTCAGGAGGGTAAGAGTGTTCGTCTCCTGGTCACCGACATTCATCTCCAGCGTGTGCAGCGGATCGTTGAGGAGGCGAATCTCGGAGTGGTCGTTGAGGAGCTGCGCATATTCCACGCGGTTCCTGAACCCGTCCAAGTGAAGCTGCTCGAAGGGCCATGCAAGGACGTGCACGTACATGCGGTTGGTATCCGGGTTGTATGTCAGGCGGCAATCCTGGGGCGACGGGAACCCGTCCGGGGCCTGGGTACAGCCATAGATGGAGCGGTCGTGTCGCTTCATCCATTCGCCGATGCCGGACAGCCGGTCCAGGGTTCTCCGGTCGTATTCGCCCCGCCCCGTCGGCGCGACGTTCAGCAGCAGGTTTCCCCCCTTGCTCACCACGTCGATCAACAAGACCAGAAGCTGCTCCAGGCTCTTCCACGAAATCAGGTCCTCCTGGCGGTAGCCCCAGGCGCCGGGCATGAACGTGCAGGTCTCCCACGGCACCCGCTTCCCGTTGACCGTGACCCAGCCCCGGGGAACGAAACGCTCCGGCGTGATATAATCCCACCCCTCCTCCAGGTCCAGCCGGTCATTCACGAGGATCCCCGGCTGGAGTTCGCGAACCATCTGCAGCAACTCCCCGCTATGCCAGTCCTCCAGGCTCTTCCCGTCCCAGTCGTCGCCACGGCCCTTGCGGCCGGGAGCATAGCTGAAGTCAAACCACAGGAGATCAACCTGGCCGTAGTTTGTCAGGATTTCGCGGACCTGGCCGTGCATGTACTCTCGGTAGACGTCCATGTCCCGGTTCCGGTTCAGTTCATCCCGGTTCGGCTTGTTGCGAAGAGGGTGCATGTCATCCACCGTGAAGTGCGGGTGATGCCAGTCGATCAGGGAGTGGTAGAGGCCAATCTTCAGGTCCCGGGAGCGGAACGCATCCACCATCATGCGGACCAGGTCCTTTCCGTACGGGGTGTTCGTGGCATTGAACTCCGTGAGCTTGCTGTCGAACAGGCAGAAGCCATCCTGGTGCTTGCTGGTAACGCAAAAATACTTCATCCCCGCGCCGGCGGCCGCGTCCGCCCACAACCCCGGGTCGAAGAGGTCCGGGTCAAAGTGCTTGAAGTACTTTTTGTATTCGTCGTCAGGAATCTCCTCGGACAGTTTCACCCACACGTCGCGGGCGGCCGGGCTGTAGCTGCCCCAGTGCATGAAGAGGCCGAAGCGGTCATGGACGAACCAGTCTATATTGCCTTTAGTCACTATCCGTGTTCTCCCCGATTCTTGCGCCTGGAAATCAGCGCTCCAGCCCCTCGTTGCCGGGGTGATCGCAAAATCAGCCGGCGTTCCACTGCAAAAAGACTCAAAACCCGTAAAAATTCAGGAACTCATCCGCGGTGTGCAGGATCTGGTTCTTCACCTTCATGTATTCGCGAATGCCCATGGCGCCATATTCGCGGCCGATGCCGCTGTTCTTGTTGCCGCCGAAAGGCGCCTCCATGGTGGAGATGACATTGGTATTCATCCAGACCGTCCCCGCGTCCAGCGCGCGACCCGCCTTGAACAGCGTTTTCGGGTTGTTGCTCCAGATAGCTGCGCCGAGACCGAACGGGGAGTCGTTGGCCATGCGAATTGCATCGTCCAGGTCCCGGTAACGGATCACGGCCAGGACCGGCCCGAAAATCTCCTCCTGCACGCAGGCCATTTTGTTGTCCTCCACCTCCATCACCGTGGGCCGGTAGAACCACCCCTTGTCGCAGGGCTCCTCGGTCACCCGCTCCCCGCCGACCAGGACCTTGGCGCCATCCTGCTTCGCCTCCTCCACATAACGCTCGACCTTCTCGAGCTGCTGGGGATTCATCAGGGCCCCGAACTGGGTTTCCTGGTTCATCGGGTCCCCGATTTTTAGCTTCCCGACGCGGTCCAGGAGGCTTTCCATGTATTCCTCGTAAATGTCCTCGTGCAGGTACAGCCGGGTGGACGCGCAGCAGACCTGGCCCTGCGTCAGGCAAAACCCGACCAGGACCGAGTTCACCGCACCCTCCAGGTCGCAATCAGGTTCCGCAATCAGCGGGCCTTTCCCGCCAAGCTCGAGGATCATCTTCTTGATGATCGGCGACTTTGCCGCCGTCTCCATGATCTGCCTTCCCACCGCCTCGCTTCCGGTAAAGGCAATCATCCGCACGTCAGGATGCGACACCAGGGCCGTGCCCGGCTCGGCTCCACCGTGCACAATGTTGATCACGCCCGGGGGGAACCCCGCCTCCTCGAAAATCTCCCCCATCAAGCCGGACGTGATCGGTGTCATCGGGGAGGTCTTGGAAACGACCGTGTTGCCGGCGGCAAGCGCCGGGCACGTGGAGCGGGTAAAAAGGTGCAGCGGGAAATTCCAGGGGGTGATCGTGGCCACCACGCCGTACGGTTCATAGGTCTGGAAGTCGAACACCTGTTTCCCGGGGACGGGGATGATCTCGCCCTTGATCTCGCGGCCCAGGTGCGCGAAGTACTCCAGCGCGCGTATCGAGAAGGGAATGTCGATGACCGATGTCTCGGAAATCGGTTTCCCGCTGTCCAGGCACTCCAGCTCCGCGAACTCCTTCTCGCGACGCTTGAGGATTTCCGCGGCCTTCAGGAGGTGTCCCGCGCGCTCGTCCGGCTCCATCTCGGACCAGACGCCCGACTCAAACGCGTCCTGGGCGGCGGCCACGGCCCGGTTCATGTCATCCCCGGTCCCGTCCGCGACGCGGGCAACCGGTTCCTTCGTGGCCGGGTTGACACTGTCGAACGTCCCGCCTCCGCTCGAGTCGTGCCACTCGTTGTTAATGAAATGTCTGAGCTCTTTCATCGCGTGTGCCTCCCTGCCAGGTTGCCGCCAATTCCCACCCGAGATCGGTACGGAATCCAATCATCTGGAAATGGAATTGGCAATGCAAAGAAGCCCGGGGCCTTTCCTTCCCGGTCCATCTTTGGGCCGCAGGCGAAAGGTGCTTCCCCGGGGTACTCCCGGCGCGAGCAAAGCGATGAGGTCACCGTCACCCTACAGGTCGCGGGCCTGCTGATGGCGTGCGCTATTTGGCCCAGCCCCACCGTGGCCCGAAGGGCCAGTACACGACGAAAGCCGGGCCCACCAAATTCGCGACCGGCACGCCCCCGAAGTAGCGCCCGTCCAGGCTGTGCCGCGTGTTGTCACCAAGCGGAAGGAAGCTGTCATCGGCAAGCGTGTAGACGTCCGCGTGGGTTTTGAGCTTCGCTTCCCGGGCAGTGAATTGTGCCGGCACGTAGCCGCCGAGATCTTCCACGATGTACCGGAAAGCCTCCGGCTCCTCCAACTTCCTCCCGTCGACCACGAGATGCGGCGGATCGATCGAGATTTCTTCTCCCGGCATGCCGGCCAGCCGCTTGATATAGTGATCGGTCTCCCGGATATCAGGGTGCCGGATTTCCCTGGTGAGCAACACGACAACCTGTCCCCGCTTCGGTCGCGTGAAGTTGTACCGCATCTTGTCGACGAAAATATGATCGCCGGACCGGACCAGGCCTTCCGCGAGCAGCTGCCCCTTCGACACCACCTGTCCCGGTTTATAATGCTCCTTCATTCCGGGGTAGTACCGTTGCAGGCTCCGGGAGGTCCGGTCCCGCGAGCTGATCTGGATGTAGTCCTTGCGTGCGACCCGGTCCGGAAACTTTGTCACGATGCCGTCCTGCTCCGCGCGGACGTTTACGTAGCGGTCCCCCGTGAGGAGAAACTTCAGGTACCGGAACGGGGGTCTGTCGAGAAGCCCGTACGTCACATCCTGCTCCACGTGAATCCCGTAAAGCGTTGGCTGCATGGATCCAGTGGGGATCTTGAACGGTTGCAGGAAGTAGGTCCGGAAGCCCATTGCGATGATCACCGCCACCGCGAGGATCTCGATGTTTTCCCGCACGCGCGAGTACGACCGTTGGGGATACACCTTCGACGACGCGGCGGAAAGTTCCTCCAGCCTTCGCTCGATGTTCTCCTCGTCCGGATCCCCAACCCACGCCGCGTGCACCGCCTGCTCCGCCTCGGCCAGGGCCTCGAGGTCCCTCGGCTCGGCCCTGTCCATGCGCATGTTGCGGGACAACCGGGCTTCCTGCAGGAAGTGCTTCGTGTACTTCCTCAGTTTTCTGCGCTTAAAAAAGTTCATCGCCCATCCCGAGTCCCGATCAATCGTTCTGCTTCAACACGCTGATAAAGGCCTCCTGCGGAATCCCCACGCTGCCCACCTGCTTCATCCGCTTCTTGCCTTCCTTCTGCGTTTCCAGCAGCGTGCGCTTCCGCGTGATGGCTCCCCCGTAGCACTGCGCCGGCACGTCCTTGCGCACGGCCCGCACCGTCTCTCGGGCGATCACACGTTGCCCAATACTTGCCTGAATTGCCACCGCAAAAAGCTGGGGCGGAATGATGTCCTTCAGGCGCTTGCACATCTGGCGGCCCTTGGCCTCGGCCTTGGAACGGTGCACGATGCTGGAAAAGGCCTCCACCGGTTCCCCGTGAACCAGGATGTCCAGCTTCACCAGGTCCCCCTCCATGTATCCAGCGTACTCGTAGTCCATCGACGCGTACCCCCGCGTGGCGCTCTTCAGCCGGTCATGAAAGTCGATCAGGATCTCGTTCAGGGGCAGCCGGCAGGTCAGGATCACTCGCCGGGTATCCAGCGACTCGGTCTTCTCCACATCTCCCCGCCGATCCATGATCAGCTGCATCAGGTCCCCGATGTACTCGTTCTGCGCGATGATGAATGCGTTGATGACCGGTTCCTCCACCAGGTCAATCCTCGTGGGATCGGGATAGAAGACCGGATTGTCGATCTCAAGAACCTCGCCGCTCTTCAGGTGGATCCGGTAGATCACCGCCGGATAGGTCGTGATGATATCTACGTCATACTCCCGGCGAAGCCGCTCCACGATGACCTCCATGTGAAGCAGCCCGAGGAACCCACAGCGGAACCCAAGCCCCAGCGCGGCCGAATTCTCCGCCTGGCAGGAGAACGAGCTGTCGTTGATCGCGAGCTTCTCCAGGCTCAGCCGCAACTTCTCGTAGTCAGCGGTGTCCACCGGGTAGAGCCCGGCGAAAACCATGGCCCGGACCTCCTTGAACCCCGGCAACGGGTTCGCCGCGGGCTGCTTCGCGCTTGTCACCGTGTCGCCGATCTTGATTTCCGAGGCTTCCTTGATGTTGGGAATGATGTATCCGACCTCCCCTGCGGACAGTTGTTCCGCGGATTCGGCGTCGGGCGTAAAAATTCCCACCTCCTTCAGCTCGTACATTTCGTCCGCGACCATGAGGCGGACCCGGTCCCCCGCGCGGAGCGTGCCGCCGAAAACCCGGACGTAGGCAACCACGCCCCGGTACGAATCGTAGAGAGAGTCAAACACGAGGGCCCGCACCGATTCCGCCTCCTCGTCCGGGCGGGGAGCCGGGATGCGCTGCACGACGGCCTCGAGAAGCGCGGCGACCCCCTCCCCCGTCTTCGCGCTGACCAGGAGAACCTCATCCATGGGAATGGCCAGCGTGTCCTCCACCTGGGTGGAAACCGAATCGACATCGGCATTCGGCAGATCCGTCTTATTCAGGACGGGGATGATCTCCAGCCCCTGCGAGATCGCCAGGTTCGTATTCGCGACAGTCTGGGCCTCGACACCCTGCGTCGCATCGATCACCAGGATCGCGCCATCGCAGGCGGCCAGGCTTCGTTCCACCTCGTACGAAAAATCCACGTGGCCGGGCGTGTCGATCAGGTTCAGCAGGTACTGGTCACCATCTTCCGACGCGAACTGCATCGAGACCGGGTGCGCCTTGATCGTGATTCCCCGCTCCCGCTCGAGGTCCATGTCGTCGAGCATCTGGTCCCGCAATTCCCGCTCGGCGACGGTTTGCGTCTGCTCGATCATGCGGTCCGCCAGGGTCGACTTC
>CAZTAB010000340.1:0-17048 GCA_964611475.1 uncultured Verrucomicrobiota bacterium
CCTCGTTGGTGCCGGCGCCCGGGAAGGCTGCGGGGGGCGTATTTCAGCAACCGCTCTTCTGGGGCGGGATGATCGTGGTGTCGCTGATTCATCTGAACAACTACGCGAACGTTCTGTATCCCGACGCCACGATTCACATTCAAAGGCAATTTGACCTCCTGAAGATCGTGGAGCCGATCCCGATCTTCAATCGCGGGCCGTACTTTTATCTCTTCAAGCCCTACGTTTATTTCACCGTCGTCGCGTTCGCGTATTTCCTGGCTTCCGACGTGTCGTTGTCGCTGGGGATCGGGCCCTTTTTTTACTGTTTCGTATGCGGCCTGTTGCTTACGTACGGGATCTCGCTGGAGGCCGGCGGACACATGCATCCGCGTCCCCTGCACTTCATGCAGTTCGGGGCGTACCTGGCGTTGTTTGTTGGGCTTGTCATCATGGGGCGTGCGTACTACGCGACCGTGTTTAAGGGCGCGTTCGGAAGGTATGGCAAAGAGAAACCCGATCCGACCGCCGTGTGGGGTGCCCGCGTTTTCCTTGTCGGCCTTTCCGCTTTTGTGGGCATGTTGTGGGTCGGCGGGCTCGATTGGCTGCTTGCCGTCCTCTACGGAGTGCTCATTGTGATTCTGTTCATAGGGCTCAGCCGGGTTGTCGCCGAAACCGGGTTCTATGCCCCGGAGGCGCGGTGGTTTCCCTGCGTCATCATGATGGGGTTTTTGGGTCCCCTGGCCCTCAATCCAGAGACCTTTGTGCTCCTGATGCTCGTGTCTGTTGTCCTTGTCGGCACCCCCCGCGAGGCCGTGATGACCTTTGTCGTCAACGGGTTGATGCTGCTGGAGCGCATGGAGGTTCCCGTTGGTCCGGCGGCCCGCTGGTGGGGAATTGGCCTGATTGGGGCGATGATTGTTTCGGTTCTTGTGGTCCTCTACATCGAGTACGACCGAGGCGTGAACCGCCGGGACTTCTCGATCATGGAGCACGGTTCAAAGTATGCATTTCACGAAACGATCCAGGTTGCCCACCACCTTGAGGCCATGGAGTCGCTGGACAAGGCCGGCTCGATCCGAGGTTGGCGAAGGCTGGCGCACCTTTCCGCGGATCGCTCGTTCATGGTTTTCTTCCTTTGTGGCGGGATGTGCGTGGCCTCCTTTACATTTCTGAGGGCTCGTTTCGCAGGATTTCCCTTGCATCCGGTTCTGTTCCTCGTCTGGGGGACCTCTCCGGGGCGGGTGATGGCTGTTTCATTCCTGATCGGGTGGGCCATCAAGGTTGCCGTGACAAAATATGGGGGTATCAGCGGATACCAAAAACTAAAGCCCCTGATGATCGGCTTGATTGCAGGAGACATGGCCGGCAGCATTGTCCCCCTGATGATCGGCGGCATTATCCGGATCAATACCGGGGCTCCCTCCCCGCGGTTTGAAACGATGCCGATGTGAACGGCCATGAAAAAGAAAACAGGGTCGCTCGAGGCTTCCCTTCATTGGGTCGCCGGCCCAATGACGTATTCACTTTTCAATCCCTGTCCTCCACGCGCACCGTCCCCACCCGGATGTCGATTTCATCCCGCTCCTGGACCTTGTCGATTTGCCCGTCCGCGATCCAGACAATGCGGTCGGAGGCGGAAAGCATTTTGTGGTCGTGCGTGGCGGAGATGACGGTGATGCCATCCTGCTTGCTGAGCTCGTGCAGAAGGCTGATGATTTCCTCGCCGGTCTGCAGGTCGAGGTTGCCCGTTGGTTCGTCTGCGAGGATGATCGCCGGGTCATTGACCAGCGCCCGGGCAATTGCTACGCGCTGCTGCTGTCCGCCCGACAGCTGATCGGGGCGGTGAACAAGCCGGTGGCCCAGACCCACGCGGGACAGCACGTCCCGGGCCCGCTCGAGCGCGCTCTTCACCGCCTCTCCGCTCAACAGCAGCGGCACCGCAACATTGTCCTCCGCGGTGTAGGATGCAATGAGGTTGTATGACTGAAAGATGTAGCCGATATGATTGCCCCTGAAATAGGCAAGCTGCCGACGGGTTAATTTCGTGAGGTCCAATCCCGCGACCTTGACTTCGCCGGAGGTGGGCCGGTCGAGCGCGCCGATCATGTTGAAGAGGGTGCTTTTCCCGGAGCCGCTGGGGCCCATGATGGATATGTATTCGCCCCGGTAAATTTCCAGTGATACATCCCGAAGCGCGTGCACCACGGCCCGGGCAAGCCGGAACTCCTTGTGCAGGTTGCGGATTGAGATCAGTGTTTTCATTGGCGGGAACCGGTCCTCCCGGAGCGGGCGAGGATTTCGCCGAAACGATCTGGTCTGCAGGGTTTCACTTTTTATTTCAGTATGGCAGCTCGATGGCCGCTTTGCTCAGGAACGTAACGCCAACACCGACGGTGGTAATCAATCCGGCCCCGCACGCGAAGCCGGCCGCAACCACCGGGGCGTATTGCCGCCACTTCAAGCCCAGTTTTCGCTGGAAGTAGTATCGCCCGATCAAGGCCCCGATGAACTGGGGGATAATGACGTGGGGCATGCTCTGCCCAAGTCCCCGGACCACTCCGTAAACAAAGAAAATCGGCATGCCGATTCCTGACAGCACGGTGAACAGCAGGACGCCGAACCCTCCGCCCGCCGCGAGATAGGTCCAGCTGAAGGCTTCCTCGAAGATTGAGTACTCACCCAGGGTTGCCGAGTACATGATGCACTGGTTCCGCGCCTGCAGTTCCCACATTTTGTCGGCGAACGGATAGACCGCCGAAGGGGCCTCGGCCAGCCCCCAGATGAAATTTGCGAAGAAGATCGAGCTGATCAGAATGATGGGGTAGAGAACGAAGCTGGCTTTCCAGATGCTGGTGAATTTGGTGCCCGTCAACTCGCACTGCCGGTAGAAGACGGTCATCATCCCGTAGTTCGCCATGGGCATCGGGATGAACCAGACCGCAACACCCTTGTAGCCGCTGAAAATCAGCGTTGCTTCCCGGATGAACGGGATTTCGACGACTTCCCCGACGATGCCCTCAAGCCGCGCCGTGGCATAGCTGATCAGGGGGGTGTAGACAAACCCCAGGAACAGCATGTCGGTGACCACCCCCTTGTGCCAGTCGATGAGGTATCCCGCCACGAGGATGTAGATGGCGGTGGTCACCAGGTAGCAGCCGAAGACGATCCGGAACCGGATATCTCCTCGCCCCTCGGGCGGGTCGCCGATCATGGCGACCGTCTGCTCCGTCTTACGGTTTTCACGCCACTGTCGGACGGACCGGACGACCTGCCAGATTCCGGCGCCGGCGATGACCAGGGACACGCCGATGGTGAAGCTGAAATAGAAGTCGACGTTGTTCTTGTACATGGTGACGACGGTGTCGTCGCCGGTGGCCCAGGAGTCGAGAATGCCAGCGGAATGGAGGAGGGGATTCGCCACCATGGTGATGACAAGGCCGACAAAGCTTCCCACCATGGCGAAGAAGGGGAGCACCATGCCCACCAGCAGGTTTCCAAGGTCCCAGGACATGCCCGTGGCAACCGCGGGAAGGTAGGCGTCAGTCCGGGCGGTGAAGTCGCTGAAGGGGATCGGCAGGATCATGAGGGGTTTGCCAAGCAGGGCCCCGGTCACTGTAGGCAGCAGAAGGTACACCGCGCCGAAGGTCAGGCCGATGGCGCCGCCGATGGAAAAGACCCGCCACCGCCACGAGCGTTCCGGGTCGTCCGATGTGTCGTCCGCATCCGTGGCCAGCGCCATGACCCCCTGGGCGCCGATGGGCGCCAGAGGAAACGGCAGCTTCTCGGTGTCGCTGGCCACCCGGAACAATCCATACCCCAGGATCAGGTTGCTGATCTGGCTGAAGAAGGTTCCGAAGACCACGAGGCCGATCGCGGGCAACCAGTCGCGATGAAAGAAGGTCCGGTCATCATACGAACCCGATTCGGCTGCCGGCGCAAACCAGTGGGGCAGGAGTTCCGCGATCCCCGCTTCCCGCGCGGCGTCCGATGTCACGAAGAACTGGTGCCACAGCAGGCCAGAGAATGGCACCGATAGAGCCGCGCCGGACATGAAGAACAGAACGAAGATCTCCGCCCGCTTCAGGTTGCGGTGGGCTCGGCGGGCGACCTCGATGAAAAGAATGACCGTCACCCACTGGGCTGCCGGCCCGATGCCCTGGCCCGCCAGCAGGCTCATGTACATGGCCCCCGGCATAATCAACAGGGCGATGAATATTGCCGCGAACAGGCTCGACCAGGTGAAACCCTCCTCGAAGCGGGAGGGCACCTCCATCGCGCTGCGAAACGCTTCAATTTCCGGGTCGGTCTTCACTCCTCTCCCATTTCTTCCAGCGTGCGCTGACGGTAGGTCTCCATTGCCTCATGGCTGAGCGATCGCCAGATGAGGAACTGGCGCCGAAGGTCGTCGAGCAGGACCTTGTTGAGGCGCTGCCAGTCCTTTGGCTGCCCGGATCTGCGCACGATTTGAATCGTCACCTCGTCGATTCCCTCCACTTCGCTGGGCTCGCTGCGCAGATCGAACGACTGGGTTACCCCCAGGTCCAGCGGGGCCAACGCGATGACGGCCTGCAGGCCGATATGGTTGTCGCCTTCTCTGGAGAGCGACACGTCCTGGGCCCGGAAGACCCCGAGACCGGTTTCCGAGTAATTGTCGAAGTGTTCCTTGAGGAAGCTTATGATCCCGGTGAAGTCGTACTGGGATACCGTGAACGGAAAGACGATTCGGAACGTATCCTCTTCGGGCGCCGGCATCCGCCAGGTCCGCATCACGCCGGGGTTGGCGCTGCGGGAGGCCTTGATGGCCGGATAGATCGCCGAGACGAGCACCATGCCCATGACGACGAGGATCGTAAGGATGGCGTTTGTGGACGAGTAATTCATTTCGGGCACGCGGAGCGCCGTAAGCGGCGCGAGCAGGGTCAGGACCTTGATGGATCCCTGTGCAAGGAGATAGCCAGCCACGCCGCCGATGATCGAGAAGACCATCGCTTCCGCGAGGAACAGGCTGGCCACGTGGGCCGGGGCGAGTCCCAGCGCGCTGAAACTGTAGATTTCCTTTTGCCGGTCCGAAACCGATCCCAGCATGGTGCCGAATACGACGAGGCCGCCCAGCAGCAGGGGGAAGAGCAGCGTCTTCACGTTGCCCGCCTGCACGATGGGTCCCAGGAGTTGGCGATACACGCCGTCAGGGCGCGTCGCGCTCACCGGAATGTTGAGCATGCGCGCGACGTCCTGCACAATCTCATCGGCCATCGCGTGTCCCGGCGTGTATAGATTCATAGCCCGGAGTGTCGCGCCCATTCGCCGGGCATCCCTGTTGGAGACGATCGCCACGGAATCCGGCAGCAGCACCGCCCAGTTCGGGTTTCTTTGCAGTCTGCCTATGCCCTCCTTCTCCGACGCAGGCCGGGCGTCCCAGCCAATGACCTTGTTGGACAGGTCCTGGAAGTCGACGGGCAAAATGTTGCTATTGTCCATATCGGTCGCCACCGAGAGCTTGGCCGGCTCGAGAAAGGGGCCGACCGTCAAGTCCACACCGCCGAGGATTACGGGGTCACCGGGCGAGACAGCGAGCCGTTCGCCTACCTCTCGGGTGATGAACACCGACCCGTCAATGCGTTGGGCGCCGCTGCCCAGCAATTCGCGCAGGTCCGCGCGGTGTTCCGGTTCCTCATTCTCCATTCCCAGCACGCCGCGCAGCGGCACCGGGCGGGAGCCGTCATCCCGGGTGATCGCCACCGCGCGATCGTGCCGTTCCGAAGTGACCCAATATCGGGGACAGATCGCGGCCGCGCCGGACCACCGTGCACGGAACAGGTCCAGGACCGTCTCTGGAATGGTCCCCCAGTTCACGTCGTGCACGAGTACGCCGGCGTAGGATGGGGCCGCACGGAGAAAGATTCGGATCACGCCCGTCTGGACGCCGAACGAAGCGAAGCAGAGAATGGAAAAGGTCAACAGGATGATCGTGGTGGCGGTCAGGGCGGTGCGGAGCGGGCGCCGCCGCATCGTGGATACACCCATCGCCACCGCGGCCAGCGTTGTCCCGAAGCGCGATACGTCCGCCGCATGCACCGTTGACTTCATGCCCTGCAGGACCTTCAGTTCGGCCTCAAATTTCCGCATGATGATGAAAATCACCATTCCGGAAAGAACAAGGATGGCGAACCCGAGGAAGATGATGACGGGAGTCTTCGAGACGGAAAACGCGGGATGGCTGACAAAAAGAAGGAGAAAAGTGGCGGTGAAAATGATCGAAAACCAGGCGATCTGCTTGTAGACGTTGACCGACCCGATCAGCAGCCGCTCGACGACGAAAGCGAATGGGATCGAGAGGCCCAGCAGCACAAGGACGGCATGTACCAGGTCCTCGAAGGTTCCCCGCACGCTCGAGTACACGGTTCGCTCGGAAAGGAGCACGGTCGCGGCTGCGGCTTCCCGCTCGGGTGCCGAGTCCATTGTCTGCATGGAGACCAGGAGGTCCTCAGCGTTGCCGTGTAGTTCCTCGATCGAGTCGTTCATGATCGAGCGTTTCCGCAGGGTGCTCATCCTGTCTTCGTTGAGCCGCCAGAGGTCGGCTGCCGCCTGCATGACGCTCTCGATGGGGGGGTGGGGGCCGGCGGAAGCGATCCCGGCTCCGCGAAGACTGTTGCCGGTGTCTCTGTTTTTATCTGTTGCCGCCACCCCGGTGGTTTCTTGCACGGCCGGATTTAGCCGTGCCGGCCCGTTTCGCAGCACGGTGGTAGAGCGGAGGCCGAAGAGCTTGAGCGTCTCGACCTTCGGCTCGCAGTACCAGAACGCTACCCCGTCGGAGAGCCCGGTGTTCGAGCGTTCATCCCCCAGGATGGCGTCTGATGATCCGTTCAGGAAACTAGGGTGGTGGAGCTCGATTTGTGGTGGCATGACGAGTGCGCCGTGCCGGCAGCGAATCAGGTTCAGGCGCGTAAGCAGGGTTCGCGTCGACAGGGAGTCCGTTGCATGGGTGATTTCGCCACGGTCCGAAATCTTCGCGCCGAAGGCAAAATCATCCAGAACATTCGGGATGTCGTAGTGTGGCCCGATGCTGTAGGACCCGTTGGCGTCGGTCAGTTGAACCTGGAAATCATCGTAGCCATAGGCCTTGATGGGGTTGAATTCGGGATGAATCGTGTTCCTGCGCCGCACCTGGAGCGCAACCCCGCCCAACGGATGATTCACGGCCTGTCCGTGACTGCGCACCATTGCCATGGCGCCCTTGATCCGGCCTTTCACGAAAGCCGGCTTGATGTAGGTCTGCTCCGCTTCGATCGAACTTGCCTGGGATAGATGGGGGTGGGTCGCGACCCCGGCGATGAGCGCGCCGATCTGGTTGGCCTGGCTCCGGAGGTTGTCGAGGTTGAGGCGCTCAAGCGTGTCTTCCGGCGTTCCTTCCCGGCGAAGATCCTCCTGCACCGTGCAAAGGGCGATGTTGTAGATGCCGAGGGTGCCCGCCATTGCCCCGCCATGCACCAGCATTGGGGCAGACCAGATCAGGTCCGCAGGGCTCAGCGAGGCGTCCGCCGTGCCAATCTCGAATCCCCGCAGGGGGTTGCCGGCGCCGGAGAGGTCCTCCGCGACGAGGTTGAAGGTGCGCTGGACCTTGCTGTATACGCCGGGGACGTCGCGGTTGCCGCGGAACCCGGTCTGGTTGCCGATGACCAGCCCCCAGCGATCCGAACGGTCGCCGAGTAGAAAGGAGATGTGAAGCATCGGAAGCATGTCACCCAGCCGCTTGTCGATACGCTCCTCGTCCCCCAGGGTCCGGTCGACTTCCTTGAGCTCGCGACGGCGGACTTCCAGTTCCTCGCGAACCGGGCGCAGGCTCTCCCGGCTCACTTGGGCAAGGTCGCCGGGAAACTCACGGCGGACGAGAGCTCTCCGCAGGTTGTTCCACTGGTCCTTCTCCTCCTGCAGCGCGTCCATGGAGCCGTCCGGTCCGGTTATGGGGGTGGAACTGCCGGGTTCCAGGGATCGCTGTCCGCGCAGGGAGTACAGCGTGTTGGCAAGGCCCGTGGCTCGGTCGGCGGCAACCTGCTGGAGGCGTCGAAGCAGTTCATCCCGGGCGGGATGTTTTTCATGGATGGCGTCGAGGGGATTGCTCCGGCTCAGCAGGTCTTGGAGGTTTTCGAGAAACTCGGTTTCGGCCGCGTGTCCGGCCCGCCGCCCCTTCAGTCCTCCTTTCCTGCGGTCCAATGCCCGGTAGAGGGCCGTCGCGCCGGCATGTCCGCGCGCGCGCGCGTCGAGGAAGGCGACGAGGATATGGCGCCGGCGCGCTTTTGGTTCATGGCGGGCCAGTTCCTCGGCGACGTGGAGAAGGGCGGCGCAGGATGCCGCGCCGCGGGCCCCGGGAGACCGCGTGGGGATCTCGCCGAAGGTGTCCAGCGGAGCGGCGAGGATCATCAGCTCCTCGTTCTTGGGGAACCGGAATACCGGGTCCTTTCCCGGGATGATCCCGAGAATGTTGCGGCCCTCGGCCCGCCGCCACACGATCCGACTTTGGATCGTGACCATGCGGCCTTCCGCGAGGTCCGACGGGTCGCCCTCATAGTAGAATCGGGGAAAATTTGCATTCGCGTTGACGTAGTGGGGTTGATCCGCGTGGATTCCGTCGCTTCGAACGAAGACGACCGCCACTGCGCCGAGCCGGAAGGCGCGCATCCATGCCGATCCGGCCCGGTATGCCAGCACCACAACACTACCCTGCGGAGATCGGTGCGCGTAGTCGCTGTCGGTCCCTTGTCCCGCGTGGAAAATCGTCCCGCTGATTCCCTGGGGGCCCGCGATGGGGGGGATCACGCCGTTCGGGCGCATGGGAAGAAGGGGCAGATCTTCCCCGCCCGTCCCGAACTCCAGTTTGCACTCCAGGATCTCTGTCCGGGCCGTGACGAATTTCTGCTCAATGATTTCCTCCACCCCGGCGGAGCGGAGCCGCTCCGCAACATAGTCGGCCGCTGCCTGGTATTCCTTTGTCCCGGTCAGGCGATGGGCTGTTTGTGTCAGCTGGGCGCAATCCAGATCGAATGAATCCGCCCGGCACCATGCTGCGGCGCAAACCAGGCCGAGGAGAACCCCCCGGCGCGCATGTGCGGGCTTTACGATTGCTTCCCTCCGATTGTTCCGACCTCGATGTGCACCTCTTCGCGGTTCGCGATCCGGTCTACCTGTCCGTCCCGGATCCAGATAAGGCGATCGCAGATGTCCAGCATCCGATGGTCGTGCGTTGCGCAAATAATGGTGACGCCTCGATCCTTGTTTAACCCGCGGAGAATCTCCAGGATCTCCTGGCCGGTGTGCAGGTCGAGGTTGGCCGTGGGCTCGTCACAGCGGAGAATGCTCGGGTCGTTGGCCATGGACCGGGCGATGGCCACACGCTGCTGCTGTCCCCCCGACATTTCGATCGGTCGGTGGAACCACCGGTCCGACAGCCCGACCATTTCCAGCAACTCCATTCCCCGGCGGCGTGCGTCGTCGGGCGGGACATCCGCAAAGGCCATGGGGGTCGTCACGTTCTCCAGGGCCGTCATGTAGGTGATCAGGTTGTAGGACTGGAAGATGTATCCGATTTTTCGGCATCGCAGGAAGGCGAGTTCCGCCGCGGTGAGCTGCGCGACATCCACCTCGTCAATGAACACGCGGCCGCTGGTTGCTCCGTCCAGCCCGCCGATCATGTTGAAGAACGTGCTCTTGCCCGACCCGGAGGGTCCCATCACCGAGATGAATTCCCCGGTGGAGAGCTCCACGTGGATGCCTCGCAATGCCTCGGTCAGGACCTCCTTCATCTGGTAATGCTTGGTCAGGCCCACGGTGCGGATGATGACGCGCCCACTCATTCCACCCGCATCGCCTCCATGGGCGCAAGCCGTGCCGCCTGCAGCGCCGGTAGAACCGTGGAAAGCGCCGCAAGAGTCACGCCAAGCAGGAGCGCGATGCCCGTCGCCTGCAGCAGGGCGAGAGATGGGATCGCCCCAAAGAGGAGGGGCCCGAATGCCCCGAACATTCTGCCCACGCCGATGAACAAGCCGAGGACCGCCCCGAGCAGTCCGCCGATCAAACCCAGCATGCATGCTTCGAGAATGAACGCGACCGCAATATAACCGTCGAGTGCACCCAGGCATTTCATGGTCGCGATTTAGCGAAACCTTTGGGTGACGGACATCAGCATCGCGTTGGTGATGCCCACCATGCAGACGATCAGGGACACCGCGATGAACCAGGCCAGTCGTTGATCCAGGATGCCCCGGTCGGCGGAGTCTCGTGCCCAGGCCACCGAGGCGATGTCGCGTTCCTCGGAATGTATCCCGGAGAGTTGAACGAGGCGTTTCTTGGTAAGGTCCCCTGTGTGGAGTCCGATGTCGCCCATCGTCTCGAGAAACCACGCTGCGTTCGCCGTGCCGTGGAGAAACCGCCAGAGCAGATTGGGGTCGACCTGGCCAGGGAGGATGTCGAGTTTCTGCGCGATGGCGATTTGCATGGCCTCGTCGTCAATGGCCTGTTCGGCCTGGCGCCCGTGAATCATCTCGCGGGCCTGGGTGCCGACCTGCTCGACGGTCTCCTCGTCAAGCTGGAATCCTGCGTCCTGGATGGCGGGAAAAATGTCGCTTTCCGGTTCGGCCAGGGCCTCGATGAGGGTGCGATCACCGAGTGTGGCGGCCACCTGCTCGGCAGCCTGTTTCCATCCCGAGCGGATCCGTTCGAGCTGGGCGCGGACGGTGGGCCACGCAGCGAGAACGTGATCCATCTCCTGGGGCGTGACCGGGAGGCGTACAGACGGCATGGAGGCCAGGGTCGCCTCGAAGTTCCCGGAAAATTCCGGATGGCTGAGTCGCTCGAATACTTCGAGTCCCTGCGCGTCGTGAAGAAGTTGCCGATGTTGGCCGTAGTCCAGGGACTGCAGCCAGTTCATGATCCCGGCTGCTTGCGCCGCCTGTTCGCCCAGTGCGATCATGGCCTTGTCGTTGAGTCCCCCCAGCTGCTTTAGCTCGGTGAAATCCCCGTCCCCTGTCCGCGCCCTGGCCAGGCGGTGGAGGAGTTCTTCCCTGGTGTCGGGTTGCGAAAGGTGAGATGCCAGGTTGGCCGTGGCGCGAAGCTCCGCTATGCGGCTGTCCAGTTTCCCCGCCACGCTGTCCTTTACCAGGGACTCGCTGAGGGTGTTCATCAGGAAGGCAATGGCGACCACGATGACCAGGATCGTGACGATGGATCGTCCGAGCCGATGCCGCATCCCGTTGACCGTCATGGCGAGCGTCCGGGACATCCCCAGCGTGACCTGGTCCCGGATTTCAATTTGTATATGCTCGTCGTTCATCCCGTCGCTCGCCCGTTCCCCTCACTTTGAACATTTAACACCCAATATTCAATGTTCGATTTTCAGGCGATATCCGTGGCAGGGCGATGGAGCAGCTTCGATCCTGCGCGGAGAGCGTCCCGGTGGCAACGTGTCGCTGGTGCTTTCCGCCCGGGAAGGGTTGCCTCAGGCGTTCTCTCCACATCCCCGCGAGTTGGAGGACAATGACCGGGCAGGCTCATTGATTCGCCGCCGGTGCCTGTCCTTTTCCTGCTGGGCGGCCTCGAAGGCTCCGCGGCGATGGGTTGTGCGCGGGTTGCGCTCCTTCTCCACTAGCGGAAAAGACGTGTTCTCCCCGGCGTGTCTCGGAGTCGCTGCTTGTGATCCTCCCGCGCATTTCAAGATGAATGCCCCGGGCGTTGACGTCACCTTTGTGTCGGCTCACCCATCGCTCGGCATTGCTATTGCCAGTGCGCCGCGCTCCATGAGCTGGCGGATATAGTTTCCCGCCGCGACCCTCGCTTCATGAAACGTCAAGCCGTGTCGGGCCGCGAACGTCTCGACAATTGCCTCGAAGGTGCGCGAGCTGTCGGACAACTCCCACACCTGGGAGCCGAGGGTGTCGAGGAACAGCGTTCGCGTGGCGGAGGGGCGAAGGATCCAGGAAATCGGGGGGACCAGAAACCGCGGACGCTGACGCGGAACCGAGATGCGCAGCGTGTTCCCGTCCAGGCGCTCGACGGTGGCCGCCGTGTTGCGTACGGGCGTAGCCGCCAGCATGGGGCGCCAGTTCTGAATTGAATCCGAGGGACGCGGCCGTGGTGTCATCTTCCTCTCGCCTCCGTGGCGACGGCCTCGCAGCAGGCCAGCCGGTTGCCGGCGAGCGGCACCGTGTCATCGCCCTTGTGACCCGCGTGGCTTGCGCAGTACAACCGCCCGTCTGCCGGGCAGATCCAGGCTGCGGATCGGTATGGGGCCGAATGTCCCATGAACGAGAGCAGCCTTCCCTGGTTCAGCCTGCCTTCCAGGCCCGCAATTTCGTGACCCCGCAGATGGAGTTGGAGTTCCGCCCGATCAACGAGGTTCCCGGGAGCCTGGGAGCGAAGCCAGTCACGGACTGGAACCTTCAGCCAATGGGGCGCCAGTCCAAGGCGCTGGAAGGTTTCCGTGGGCCCCGGCCGTTTTTTCGGCCCGAACTCCATTTTCGCGCGGGCCGGTTCGACCCGGCATGCCTTCAGGTCGACGGAATCGGAGCAGCGTACGTCCATGCCAAACGCCCGCCATCGTGCGGTCCCGCCGGTTGCCGGCTGTTCGTGCACTGAAGAGAGAACCCTGCCGATCATCTTTTCGTCGCCAGGGCTGTCACCGATAAAGACTATCTCGACCAGACAACCCTCGCGGGGGAAGAAGTGGCCGAATCGGGTCGTGGAGAGCTCTTCCGCCTGAACCTGCAGGCCGGTCCAGCCGGAGGACTCGATTTCGTGAATCGTCGCGCCCGGATGATCCTTGGCAAGTTTGCTCTGGTAATCGCGCAGGGTGCGATTCCAGTCCGGGGGCCGCTTACACTGCCGCCAGGTGAACTCGAGCCGGTACTGATAGCGGTCCGCAAGGAGGCACCGCCCCGATTCGGGCTCGCGTGCGAACTGCAACATCTCCCAATCCGGCGGATGCTGCAGTGCGAGGTGGCGCCAGATCAGGGTTTCCATTTCAGCCAGTCAGAATGAGGGGTGTCCCGGGCGATTGCTGGGCGCTTGCCCTGGGCGTGTTGCCAAAGCAAGGACGGCGAGCGCGGTCTTCCTGCAGGAGGTTCATCGTGCAGATACCCGTCGAAGGCCTCGACAGGCATGCACCGATTAAACCGATCGGGGACGTGAGCTGTGCGGCCTGTAATTGTAAATCGCATGGGCCTACATGCTGTCCCAGAATTTGAACAACCAGGGATGAATTCCCGTATCTTCAAGCCCGATGCGGTCCAGCCTGTTCTGGATGTCCGGGGGGAGGGGGCCACCGTGAACGGCGGCCACGTTTTTCTCCACTTCATCCACCGTGACCGAGGCCGTCAGCAGGGTCGTGACCTCCGGGTCGCCAAGCACATATCGAATTGCCAGCTCGAACATGGGAATCCCCAATTCATCCCGAAGGTCACAGAGTGGTTCGTACCGGCCGTGGATTTCCGGTGTCATCCAGCTCGGGGGATCCTTGATCCACTCTCGATGCACATCGGCCAGCTTGGCGTTGTACAGCGGGCCGGCGATGACGAATGCTGCATCCTTCGCCCTGGCCACCGGGAGAACGTGCTTTTTCGCCCCCCGGCAGAGCAGGTTGTAGTTGTAGGCGGCCAGAACCGAGTCCACGTCCACGCCGTGGAGAACGCGGGCGAGTTGCTCGGTGGTGTTGCCGGTGATCCCGATGAACCGGCAGAGCCCCTTTTCCCGTGCCGCAACCAATGCCTGCATGACAGGTGCGTCGGCGAAATCAAGGGTTTCGTCCAGGGCGATCGGGATTCCCCGTGGCTCCGTGTCGACCCACCAACCCCTCCAGTCCGCCTCGTGGATTTGCAGCAGGTCCACTTCGGTTCGCCCGAGGATGCGGAGGTTGTTGTGTACCTGGTCGAGGATTGCGCTCGCATCGCGGAATTGGGATCGATCGTTGAAATGACCCACCTTGGTTGCGACGAACACCGGTTCGTTGACTTCCTTCAGGGCCTGCGCCAGAACCTGCTGGGATTCGCCATGCGCGTAAAAGGGGGAGGTGTCGAAATAGTTTACGCCCAGTTCAATGGAGCGCCTGATTGCCGAGACATGCTCGGAGGCGCTTTCGAGGTGTAGCGGGCCGCATCCCGCCGTGAGGATGGGCACCGATTCGCCGGTCATACCGAAAGGTCTCGATGGAAGCTGCGGCATTGAGCAGTTTTATTTTCAGCGCCTTTTGGATGAGCATAGACGCACATGCGTCGTGGTCAAGGCCTGGCTGCACCCTTGTTCCCGCGCAGAACGTTGTCGGCCAGGGGCGATGTCTCGCATCCGGCCCTTTTGTGATTGATTCTGCCGCGATTGATCCTAGTCTGCTGATCTGATGGAGAATGTGGTGGTGGGTGAAGGCGTAAATGAACAAACGAGACAACTGTATCGTGATGGATTCTGCGTTTTCCCGAACATGTTCCCGGAGGCGCTGATCGCCCGGCTTCGAGCGGTTACCGCCCGCATGCTGGAAGCGGTGCCGGGCGAGGAGCGGGATCGGATGCGGTACCAGGGGAGCAGTATTTCCCTGCGTTATCAGGACCCGGTGTTCGCGGAGTTGATTGGGTGGCCCGGCAGCCTGCAGGCGCTGTCGCAGCTTGGTTTTGAACACCCGAAATATTGGACCGGCTACATCCTTTCCAAGCGCCCCCAGGGCCCGGCATTGTACTGGCACCAGGACTGGATCTTCTGGGATGACCCCCTTTCCTCGAAGGCCGATCCGCCCCAGCTCTTCCTCATGATCTATCTCGTGGACACCAACGAGACCAACGGGTGCTTGCGCGTCATTCCCGGCACCCATCGCCGCCGCATTCCCCTTCACGACACGCTGGCGGGAGCCCATGGGGTCGAAGCCCAGCAGGCGGACGAAACCTCCGACATGTTCGCGACCTTGCCCGGCGAGGTGAATGTCACGGTCAATGCCGGTGACCTGGTGATGGGCGATGCCCGGGTCCTGCATGCTGCGCACGGCAACCGTTCCGGTGAGGAGAGGACCTGCATTACCCTCTGGTATCATCCATTTTTCGAGAGGTTCCCGGATGCGATACAACAGAACCTGGTTTCCTGCGTGGATCACGTCGGCGTCCCGGAAGATTCCGTCCCCCCTGACCTGGCCGAACGATTGCGCGACCTCAAGCCGCACTTCGAAGGCAAGGTGGAAGAGCGCGATTGGGAGCGGATGCCCAATGAGCACTTGCCGGCCTGAACCAGGGATTCGATGCGGGATTTTCGGTTTTATAAATTTTTGCCGGGTGGATCCTTCGGGTGTGAGGACGATCGAACACCGGATATCGACGAGTTTTATCTGCGCGCTGGAAGGAAGGTGTCGTTTCCTGCGTTGCCCGGCATGAAGCCTGATCCCTTGACGCCGTCGGAGGTGGAGACAGCATGTTGACGTTGCCTGAATCGATGCGTCTGGGTGGGCAGAACTGCCTTGCGGCGCTGGCCGCGGAGGATGAATTTCTTCCGATCTGGAGTGTGATCATCCGCCCTGACCGCAGCGCAATCTGCGGCAAGGGGTGCGTGCAGCATAACATTTGCCGCTGGTGGGACGCCGTGCTTCGGCTTGAGGCGGCGACAGGATTCGAGATCCCGGAATTCCTTGAATCCGCCATGAAGAAGCATTTGCGGGTCTGTTTTGAAAACAAGCTGGACCTTGTCTGCGAGCATCCGGCGTTTGATGCGAAGCACCCTCATTTTATCGATATCCACACTCAGCGGGAGGGCTTTCTTGCCCTGGCCATGCTCATTCGGTACCGCAACGATGACTGGGCGCGAAAGATGGGCCGAAAGATGGTCCGGTCGCTCAACCGGTTTTTGCGGGATGACGGGCTGTTGGATTATGACCTGTTCTACGAGGTGGGCGCGAAACCGGGGGAGGAGAAGATTTCACCGGATTGGTTTACCACCGACTCCGCAAGGAGGGTGGTCAGCACCGGTCGCATGAGCGAGGGCCTGACCGAGTTGTATCTGGCGTCCGGGGACGACGCTGCGCTCTGCCTGGCGTGCCGCCTCGCCGCGTGGCATCTGGAACGGAGCACGAGCGGAGACGGGAACGCCCCGGATGTTCCATTTCCAAAGCTGCATACCCACTCCTACTTGAACACCCTTCGCGGGATTCTGCGGGTCGGGTTGCTCACGGGCCGGCGGGAGTACACGGAGCGGATCGCAGAAACATTTCGAGTTGCCGTGCGCGGGGGGATTACGGAGTCCGGGTTCGTGTCTCACGACTGGCGCAACACCATAAAGGGGGACAGTGCATCCACCGGGGATGCGGCCCAAATTGCCGTGGAACTTGGCGTGCAGGGATACACGGAATTTTTTGACGACGCGGAGAAGTACATTCGCGCCCGGATTTTCCCCGGCCAGATTACAGGAGATCTGGGGCTCACTGCATATTCGGAGAGCACCGTGTCCGCTGCGGTGCTCGAGGAGCGGTCGCTGGGGGGCTATGCGGGAATTCACCGGTACCACCCCAATGCGTGGCAGATCCCGACCACGGATGTGACCACGTCAAACGTGCACGGTCTTTGCGCCGTGTATACGAGGATTTTCACGCCTTCAGATCATGGCCTTTTCGTGAACCTTCATTTCGATTGCGAGCACGGACCGGGTCGGATTCGTCAGGAACGGGATGCCGGCCGAAGGTCGGTGACTGTTTCCCCGGCTGAACCGGGGCGGGTTTTCATCCGGATTCCCCGGTGGGTTCCTTCCGATTCGGTAACGTTGTCATCCGGCGAAAAAAAACTATCCATCGAGAGGGTGGGCGACTACGCGCTGGTTCGTCCCGGGGACTGGGATTCGGAGGTCACGATGGCGTACGACCTGCCGGACCGGACGTCCACCGAAACGGTGGGAAAAAGCACCTACGAGTTCCGCTGGCGCGGCGATGAGATCGAGAGCGTGTCGCCAAACACCGATTTCCTTCCGTTCTATCCCACGCCACCGGGGGGAAAGGAAACCGGGGTGGATGCGATCGAATTGGATGTGACGCCGGTGATGATGCCGGAGTAATCATGGGGGGG
>CAZTAB010000341.1:0-6763 GCA_964611475.1 uncultured Verrucomicrobiota bacterium
AAAAATGCTTAGGGTTTGTGAAAATTACTGCGGTCTCGATGCGGAAAGGCATGAAATACGTCGGGAAAGCGCAGCGGCAGCGCCGCTTCGGCTCCCCGCGCAGGAGGGCAGAGCCAGGGGAGGATGGCCCATCCAAGACACATTGAACTTGTGGCTGCGGGGCGCGATCCGCGCAAAGCCTGCGGCGCGAAGCTCCGGTTATACTTTGCCACGGCCCTCCAAATTCTATGTTCTAATCTTGGCCGCCAGCATCGTGACCTCCGATGCGCGGGCAAACGACGCGGGCAAGCTGGTTGACTCAGGTAATGCCTCCTATGAAGCCGGCGACTTCAACGCCGCACTGGACGCGTATGACGCCGCACTGGGCGAGGAGCCAGACCGCTCCGAAATCCTGTTCAACCGGGGCACCGCGCTCTACCGAAAGGGCGAGTACGGCGAAGCCGCAGATTCATTCCGGGAAGCCGCCGCCGCGACAACCCGCCGGGACCTGGTGGCACGGAGCCACTTCAATCTCGGAAACTGCGAGTTTCGCCGGATCGAGGCGAGCGGCGACGACCTCGCAAAGGCCATCGAATCCTGTCACAACAGCATCCGCCAATACCGGGAGGCACTGAATGCCGACGAGACCCTGCACCCCGCGGCCGAAAACATGGAACTGGCGAAAATAGACTTGCAGCTTATGCTGCAACAGCAACAGCAGCAGCAACAACAACAACAGCAACAGGAGCAGCAACGCCGGGACGCCCAGGAAAAACTCGAGGAAATAATCAAGGAGCAGGAAGCCCTGCAGCGGAGCACCGAGCAGCTCGACCAGGAGCAAAACCAGCAACCCCCTGAAGATCGAGAAGAGCACTACGCCCGGCAATCCGGGGAGCAGGAGGATCTGCAGCGGGAATCGGAACAACTTGCGGACCAGATAAAACAAGCAGAGTCGCAGGAGACCCCGTCCCCCATTGATGAGGCCGCCGAACACGTCCAGCAGGCGGCGGAATCGCAGCAGACCGCAGCCGAGGAGCTTCAAAAACAGCAGGGCGGAAGCGCAGCTGAGAAGCAGGAAGAAGCGGTGGAAAAACTTCGCGACGCCCTTGCGTCCCTACGGGAAAAGCCGGAGGAGGAGCAGAAGGAGCAGGCCTCCAGCCAAGAAAACCAGGGGGACGAAAAACAACAGAAACAGGATCCACAGGCGCAGAAGTCCCCGGACCAGGGGGGGGAATCCGAACAGCAGCACGAAATGGATCTGGCCCAGCTGGAAGACGAGGCACGTGATATACTGGAGGAGGAGCGGGAGAACCGCCAACGAAAACGTATGCTTTTCAAAAGCGACAAGAGGACTGTCGATCGGGATTGGTAACCGGCATGGCAAGGAATCGACAAATCGCGGGGCTTCTGCTTGCGACAGGACTGTCCGCGGGCAGTCCCGGAGCGCATGCGGAAACGATTTCCGCCGAAGCCCGGCTTGAATCAGGAACCGTCTTCGTCGGCGAATCGTTCCGCTTCGAAATTCACGTCAACGGGGTCGACCAGTCGGACCGCCCTGATACAGGCGGATTGAAGGGATTTCGAGCCCAGTACGGCGGCGGAAGAAACACGTCGAGCCAGCAGATCACATATATAAATGGTCGAATGAACCGCGTTGAGCAGCGGTCGTACGTGCACAGTTACCTGCTGGTTGCCGAGCAGGAAGGCCAACTCACAATTCCCGCCATCCCCGTCGACGCGGCAGGCAAGACCGTCTACACGAAACCCCTGCAGGTGAAGGCGAACAAGCCACATGAGATCGATGATTTCAAGTTGGTCATGGAACTGTCCAACGAATCTCCGCATATGGGGGAACCGGTCATCCTTTCCGTGACATGGTATATCAGCGCCCACGTCAAGCTGGGGCCGTTTGCCGTTCCCGCTTTGAGTGACGATGCCTTTTTTGTGGATGACACGCCGGTGGACCGAAGGAAAGAAACCCTAGAGGTCCAGGTTGGCACAGGCATCACCATCTCCGAGAAATCGCATACGACGCTGCTCGGCGAGCCCTACACGGCCATTCAATTCCGCAAGGTCCTGATTCCAAAACAAAGCGGCGCGATCAAGCTCGACCCATCAACGGTCATGTTCCACGCAATGGTCGGTTACAAGCCGCCCCAGCGCAACCGTCGCTCCATGTTCGACAACTTCTTCGGCAACTCAGGGAAACAGCCCATCTACAAGAAAGTGGTGATCCCCTCAAACGAACTCCTGATGCAGGTAAAACCATTGCCTCTCTCCGGTCGCCCGGATGGATTTGCAGGACACGTGGGCACATACCGCATCGAGGCGTCAGCCTCACCCTTGCAGGTCAGCGTGGGGGACCCGGTACATCTGGTCGTCGCAGTATCCGGACCGGAATACCTGAAGCATCTCCCCCCCCCTCCCCTGCATGAGCAAACGACACTGATAGACGACTTCAAGGTGCCCACCCAGCCCCCGGAGGGAGAAATGCAGGGATCAGCCAAAATCTTCACGCAAACGATCCGGGCACTGCGCCCTGACGTCGCATCCATTCCCCCGATCGAACTCCCCTATTTCGACACCCGGCACAGCGAATATCGCATGGCCAGGTCAGAACCCATCCGGATCCAGGTGAGAGAGTCTCGCGTCGTAACGGCATTCGATGGGGAAGGCATCCAGCTGGGGGGCGGGCCAACCGCGGTCGAGGGATGGGCGAGAGGCATTGCACATAACTACGAGGATACTGGCGCCCTCGTGAACCAAGTGTACGGCCCGGCAGCATGGATCTCCTCTCCTGCGTGGATTGCCGCATTGTCACTGCCTCCGATGCTTTACGGATTTGCGACGGCAATGGTCCTGGTGAGACAGTCAAGGAAACGGGAGTCGGCGTCCACTCGAACCCGGCGCGCGCTTCGGGGACTCGAGGAGGCAGCACGAAACACAAAGGGGAAGGATCCTGCATCGGTCGCCGGAGAAACGCTTGACGCGCTTCGGGGGTACCTCGGATCCAAGCTCGAAATCCCGACAAGCGCCCTCACCTTTTCCGATGCGGAAGCTCCGTTGCTCGACAGGGAAGTGGCCGAGGATCTGTTGGCGGAACTGCGGGCGATATTCAATGCCTGCGAAGCAGGCCGCTACGGCGGAACCGACGACGAGGAACTGCGGGAGGTGGCGGATCGATCCCTGGCCCTTGCGCGAAGGCTTGAGGAGGTGTTGAAGTGATCGGCATTCCCCGGAGGTTGTGGATCCTCTCAACGCTCGTCGCATGTTGCTCAGGGTCCGTTCCCGCAATTCCATTTGAAGACAAGGATGCCGACGCACTGTTCCGGGAGGGAAACGGGCTGTTCCAGGAAGGAAACGAGATGGCAAACACCGACCGGGCCGCCGCTGAGTTGCTCTATCAGCGGGCTGTACTCCGTTACGAGCGGATCGTCCGGGACGAAGGCATCCGGAATGGGAAGTTGTTCTACAACATCGGCAACGCCTACTTCAGAATGAACGATCTTGGTCGGGCAATCCTGAACTATAATCGGGCCAAACTTTACACGCCACACGATCCAAACCTGAAACAGAACCTGGATTTCGCAAGGAGCCGCCGGCTCGATGACATTCCCGCCCCCCAGTCCCGCAAGATTCTGCAGACGCATTTCTTCTGGCACAACGACATATCGCCACGCATCCGGTCGGTCGTGTTTCTCTCCGGATTTTTCCTGTGCTGGATTGCATTGGGAGCGCGGCTCGTGGCGCAGCGGCCCATTTTTTCGCGCGTGGCCTGGACGGGTGCGGTCGTAGCCGGATTGTTTCTGGCCTCGCTCTCCATCGAAGCTCTTGCCCGGCAGCGCTCCAACCTGGGCATTGTTGTGGATACTTCCGTGGTTGCGCGCAAGGGAAACAGCGCATCCTACGAGCCAAGCTTCACAGAACCCCTCCATGCCGGCACGGAATTCAACATCCTCGAGGAGCGCAGCGATTGGGTACACGTCGAACTCATGGACGGACACCGCTCCTGGCTGCCCAACATGGCAATCGAGCGCGTCCGCCTACCCGGCCCCGGGGCGTCCCCCCTCCTCACCGAAAAGTAGAGAAGCGAACGAGCATTCCTGAACCCGGAAAGAGCCCAAATCTGAGGCCAAAACACCCGACTCCGGGATCCGGACCGGCGGGAGCGGCTCGGCGTCCGTGGCATCCGGATGCCTTCCTGCCCGCCTCAAGGCTGCGCAAAACAATTTACTCCCTGCGTTCGAAGCCTACAATGCCAGAATGAGGAGGTAAAAGCGGCGGATGATTGCCTGTGTGGATATTCAGGCCGCGGTCGGCAAGCGAACCGGGGTCGGACGATACGTCAAGTGCCTCGCGGAAAGTCTCGGGCGATACGCGGAGGACGATGAACTACGATTGGTTTCCTTCGACTTCAAGCGAAATGGGTCTCCCCTCGCACTGGATGAGAACCAGAGGAAAACAATCCGATGGGTTCCCGGACGGCTTATTCAGCAGGGGTGGAAACGCCTCGGATGGCCACCCTACGACGTGCTTTCCGGGCCCGCGGACGTGTTCCATTTCACCAACTTCATCCGTCCTCCCCTACGCCGCGGAAAATCGGTGGTGAACATCTATGACACCTCCTTTCTCCGGTTTCCCGATGCCACGGAAAAAAAGAATCTCGCGTATCTGTCATCGAACATCCGGGAAACCCTTCGGCGGGTCGACGCCGTGATCACGATCTCGGAGTTCTCGCGCCAGGAAATCGCCGAACTGCTCCCGATTGCCGAGGACCGGATCGTTTCGGTGTATCCGGGGCTGGATCCACAACTCAGGCGCCCCGACGGAAAGAAAGTCGAGGCCACCCGGGCCCGGTACGGCCTCGACCGGCCCTACCTTCTCTTTGTAGGCACCGTTGAGCCGCGAAAAAACATATCGTTCCTCGTCGACGTCTTTGACGCGATGGAGGAATTCGACGGTGACCTTGTAATCGCAGGAATCGCAGGATGGAAAACCGAATCCATCTTCGAGCACATTCACAACTCCCCGCGCTCCAGGCGGATCCGGCATCTTGACTTCGTTCCGGATGCGGATCTTCCGGGCCTCTACGCAGGCGCCGAACTGTTCGTCATCACGTCACACTACGAAGGATTCGGATTCACACCGGTGGAGTCGATGGCATGCGGGACCCCAGTGGTTTCCTCCACCGGTGGCTCACTGCCGGAGGTTCTGGGGGATGCAGCCCTGGTCATGGATGGCTTCGACCCCGACGACTGGGCCGCGACAATCATCAAGCTGTTGTCCGATTCGAAGCGGATCGATGAGTTCCGTCAACGAGGTCTTTCCCATGTCGAGCAATTCACGTGGGACCACGTCGCCGCGCGCACGTGGGATTTATACAGGGAATTATCCACGTGAACATCGTCCTGGATGCACGATGGATATTTGAGGAAATTTCGGGTGTTCCGTCCTACACCCTGGAGTTGATCCGTCACTTGTGTCGCATCGACAGGGGAAACCGATACACCCTTCTCTTCAATAACCCTTCGTTGCTGGAGCGCACCGACCGGCAAACCGGCTTCAGCAAGTCAGGGATAATGAAGGGCCTCCTCTTCGATTACGGCATCTTCTCAATTGGAAATCAGGTGGCTCTGCCCTCTCTGCTCAGGAAACTGAACGCCGACGTTTTCCATTCACCGAACTACATGATTCCGATGCTTCCGGCACAGGCGGGCATCTCCCGCGCCACAAAAATCGTAGTGACAATTCACGACGTTATTCCACTGAAATTCCCCGAATACACACCGCGATCCAAGAAAAGGAAAGTGTTTCCACTATACCGGGGCGTGATGCGGAGGATCGGAAGAATCGCAGACGCCGTAATAACGGTCAGTAACACATCCAAGGCCGACCTAATCGAACATCTGGAGATTCCCGCCACTGGAGCCGGGAAAGTCTACGTCGTGTACAACGGCGTGTCCGACCGCCACATTCCGGCGCCGAGCCGGCCCGATTCGAAATCGAAAACCATCCTGTGCGTTGGCCGAAGGGATCCCTACAAGAATCTGACGACGCTGATCGAGGCATTTTCAATATTTCGAAAGGACGGCGACCCGAACTCGATCCTGAGAATCATCGGACCGGACGATCCTCGTTATCCCGAACCCGAGGAACGGGCGAAAGCCCTGGGCCTGGACGATTCGATCCACTGGGAAGGGCATCTTGCTCCCGACGAACTTCTATCGGCATACCAGACCGCGGATGTCTTCGTCCTCCCTTCCAGGTACGAAGGGTTCGGACTCCCGGTACTCGAGGCAATGGCTTGCGGTGCCCCTGTTGTCTGCACAGATGCCGGGTCCCTGCCGGAGGTCGCGGGGGAGGCGGCGATCGTTGTGAAGCCCGACGACGCAGCAGGCATGGCCTCAGCAATCACTCGCGTCCTGGGCGACAACAGCGAATCGTCCCGACTCCGCGCCGCCGGGCTACGGCGCGCACAATCATTCTCCTGGGATCAAACGGCCCGGAAAACGATGGGGATTTATTCCTCTCTCGAATCTACATAGAACATGCCATACACGTTTCCATCTTCATGGTCCGAGATGAATGTCATCCTCTCGCACGACTGGCTCACGGGCATGCGCGGGGGCGAACGATGCCTCGAATTACTCTGTGAGGGGTTTCCGCGGGCGGAGATCTATACACTGCTCCATAACCGCTCGCAGATGAGCGATACAATCAACCGCCATCCGATCCACACCTCCGCGCTCGACCGGATGCCGTGGATCCGAAATCGATTTCGCCT
>CAZTAB010000342.1:0-1587 GCA_964611475.1 uncultured Verrucomicrobiota bacterium
GGTGGTGGCCAGCGTCGGCGGCTCCGGCGCCGGAAAGACAACCCTGGTGAGTCTGTTGCCCCGTTTTTTCGACGTGAGCAAGGGATCCGTCCGGATCAACGGCCGGGACATCCGTGAGTACACGCTTTCCTCGCTGCGTTCCCAAATCGGCGTCGTGACGCAAGAGACCTTCCTGTTCAACCGGACCATTGGTGAAAACATCGCCTACGGGCGGGAGACTGCAACGCCCGGGGAAATTGAAGGAGCGGCACGTCGGGCTCACGCTCACGAATTCATCCTTGAGGGGGGAGGGTACGACGTGGTGGTCGGGGAGCGTGGGGAGCGGCTGTCCGGCGGACAGCGGCAACGGATCGCCATCGCCCGGGCGCTGCTGCGAAACCCCCCGATCCTGATCCTCGACGAGGCGACGAGTTCACTCGACACGGAAGCAGAACGTCACGTGCAGGCAGCCTTGGATGAACTGATGGAGGGACGTACCGTGTTTGCCATAGCGCACCGGCTTTCCACCATTCGGCATGCGGACCGGATCCTGGTTCTCCAGGGCGGCCGGATCATCGAGGAAGGGACCCACAACAGGCTCATCGAGCAGGCTGGCGCTTACAAACACTACTATGACCTGCAATTTGCGTCGGAGGAGTAACAAGGGCGCTGCAGGAGATCCATGCAGAGAGCTGCTCCGCTTTGTCTGCTCACACGGATCCGGTTATCCGTACTTTGCCCGAAGCGTTCGACCCGCCTTCGCGCTCCGCACGGCAAGATCGATTACGTGGATCGGGCGGCGCGACCACTCCGGGGTGATGATGAGAGGCGCCTTCCTCGTCAGGTAATCGGCGATGTTGTGGTAGAATGCCGTCCAGTTGCTTTGTGGATTCCGGCCTGAGGTTCGCTGGACACCGGTTCCCTTGGGCCGGACCAGTTCGAAGTGGTCGTTGTTGAACAGGTAGCTGCCCTTGGTTCCCGTGATTTCGAGCCAGTACGGTGACGTGTTCGCGTCTATGCTCGTCATGTGGAGGGTGAAGTGCTGCCCGGAACTGAATCGAACCACGGCGTACGCGTCGTCCTCATTTGCGTCCTCGCTCCAGTGTGACTTGGCCGCCCAGGTTCCATGATGCGCAAATCCGGTCACCTCGACAATCCTACCCTCCAGGATCTGCAGCGCGTACTCCACGCAATGGACGCCCCAGTCATAAAGGATCCCGCCGGAGAGTAAGCGCGAACCACGCCAGGTGTCGGCGGGCTTCCCGTGCTGGCCCATTCTTGCCGAAACCCGAATCACCTCGCCGATGGCCCCCTTTTGGACCGCGCGCACCGCGCCCATGATGCAACCGTCCCAGTGCCGGTTGTGAAATGCAGTGGCCAGCCGCTTGTTGCGCTTTGCGGTGGCGAGGATGCGGTCGCACTCCGCAGTGGTGAGGGCCATGGGTTTTTCCGTGATCACATGGCGCCCGGTGTTCAATGACTGCACGATGAGCTTTGCGTGGGTGTTGTGAGGGGTGACGACGACCACCAACTCCACGTCGGATTTGCGGAACATTTCCTCCACGCTCTGGTGCACGGCGAGGTCCGGGTTTTCCTCCCGGGCGGTAA
>CAZTAB010000343.1:0-2558 GCA_964611475.1 uncultured Verrucomicrobiota bacterium
TCCCGGGCACTCGGTCTTCTCTTGTGGGCACCGGGTGACATCGTTGGGCCCGGGGCACACCGTGGGACTCCTCGGGCACCGGGTCTCTTCCTTGGGACAGATGGTGGCTTCGGCCGGGCACTGGGTATCGGCTCTTGGGCAGACCGTTGCCTCACGGGGGCACTCGGTCTCCTTCACCGGGCACACCGTGGGCGCGGACTGCAGGACGCAGGTCGTCGGCGTGCGGGGGCACTGCGTCGGCACCGCCTGATCCGGACAGACCGTGGGAATCCGCGGGCACTGCGTCGGCACTCGGGGGCACTCGGTCTTCCGCGTCGAGCACTCGGTAAAGGAGCCCACTCCCGAGCACGTCGTCGCCACCGGGCAGGTCGTCTGCTCCCGGGGGCAGGACGTCGGTTCCACCGGGCATTCGGTCGGATTCGACGTGGCCGGGCAAACCGTCTGCTCCTTCGGGCAGACCGTGGCCTGCTCGGGGCAGAAGGTATGCTCATCCGGGCAACGCGTCTTCTCGATCGGGCACCGGGTCGGCTCACCCGTGCACTCGGTATCCAGGACCGGACATTCCGTGTGCTGCGAGGGGCACCATGTCTCCGCCTTCGGGCACTCGGTCTCCACCCGGGGGCAGAACGTCGCTTCCTGCGGACACTCCGTCGTCGCCCCTCCGGATGTCGACACGCACTCGGTAACGATGACAGGACACTCCGTGTGAACCCGCGGACACTCCGTCAGGCTGTCCGGGCAGATCGTCTCGTTGCGCGGACATTGCGTCGGGATCACCGGGCAGTGAGTCTGCGTTCCGTTCATGCAGAGGGTCGTATCGTTCGGACACTGCGTGATCGCGTCAGAATCCGGGCAGACCGTCGGCTCCTGAACACAGAACGTTGGGCTAGACGGGCAGACGGTATCCACCCGGGGGCACTGGGGTTTTTCCTTCGGGCAGACCGTAACCTGTGCGCCACCGGCAGGACACTGGGTCCGGAAAACAGGGCAGGAGGTTCGGCGACGCGGGCAATGGGTGGGACGCTCCACACACACGGTGGGCCGGCTCGGACAAACCGTGGCGGCCGCGTCCGCACAAAATGTCGCGCGGTTCGGGCAGGTTGTGAACCGGACCGGACAGGCCGTGGCAATCTTCGGACAGGAGGTCTTGCGAGCCACACAGATCGTCGGCGTCCTCGGACAGAACGTCGGAGCCGCGACCGTCGGGCACTTGGTTGCAGCAACCGCACAGCTCGTCAGGGCGCCAGCGGGACAGGTGGTAATCGCAACCGGGCAGGACGTAAGAACCTTCGGGCATCGCGTCGGCGAAATGGGATCGATCGTCGGTCGCACCTCGTCAGGACGGCAAGCCACCCGGATTATTGCGTCATCCAGGAGATCGTCGTTGTCGAGACACATGAGACCCCGCGTGTCGTTCTGCTCAATGTGATAATTGGCAGCTGCCTGCCAGGTACCAGACGCCCGATCGTAAATCTCCGGGTAGTAATGCCCGGACTCACTCCAGTCAAATTCAATGCAGTGCTGCGACAGGGACTCGATGACTTCGACCTCGAAGGACGGTCCTCCGGCTCCTGACCGGGTGTCTCCCTGGGTGTTAATCCAGAGAATGCCGGTCAGAGACGCGAGCACCAGTATACAGGTACGGAAGATCAGACAGCGCGAATGTAACAGTCGTTGTGAAATAGACATGATGCTCTACCTCCCATGGGTTGAATGTACTCTGTGAACAAATTTCATATCACCCCCTCTGGTCGACCCGCCCCCCCCTATTCTTCCCTGGGCGAACGCAAAAATCGGGATCGAGGGGGCTGCCACCATCTGACATGCCGAAATGCGTCCGTATCCCGCCGTAACATGGAATGGCACCCCGTGGCACAGGAAGCCCGACGCTGCGCCCGGCAGGAGGCTCCCGAACCACAGAAACGACGCGGGAACAGGCGGCATGCATGGTTCATGGAAGGCGGGCTTTTTCTCTCGACCCCACACAACAAAAAAAGCGCAGGCCAGGAAAATTCCCGGCCTGCGCCCTCATCATGAAATCAGAAAAGCTGAATCAGCTCTCGATCTCGGCGTCCAGTTTCCTGAGAAAACATTTTTTCTGTTTGCAGGACGCCTTCAGGGTCTTGATCTGCTCGGCGGTAAGGATTTCCTTCAGCCCCTTCTTCATGGCCTTGGCGCTGGAAATCGAGCATTTCTTTCCTTTGCAATCGTCCATGAGCGCAGCAACTTTCTGCTGCTGCTGCTTCGTCATTTCAATGCTCTTGAAGCTTTTTTCAAGGCACGCCTCCCCACACTCAGCCGCTTTCGCCCTGGATGCGGGACAACACACGGCGCCCGCATGGGACGACTCGATTCCGATCGCTACAACCAGGGCCGCGGCGACAGCAAGTACCCGATTCATTAGATTTCCTCCTATTCCTGATGGTTTTGGGCCGCCAATCACAAACGTCACTCCTTAGACGGCCATGGGGTATTGTCGTTCAATTCCGGCCAAAATTACACCCCGAATCGGCCGCCGCCGGATCGCTCCAGTCCGTGGCAGTGGTGTCCCACCTCCG
>CAZTAB010000344.1:0-11564 GCA_964611475.1 uncultured Verrucomicrobiota bacterium
AAGCTTCAGGACATTGTCGACCGCCCCGGACAACCGTATGTAGAACCCGTCCTGCTCGGCCCGGCGGGATCGCCCCCGGTGCACGGGGTCGCGGCGCGGGACATCCAGGATCCCCCGGGACAGGAATATGCTGAACCCGTAGCGATGGGCCCGGAAAAACCCACCCGCATTGTCGGCGTATTGGGTGGCAGGGTTTCATTTGACCTCTACGCAATGCCCCATCTCGGGAATCGGGAAGCGGAGCATGTGATCCTGGAGCTCTTTGACTATACCTGTTCCCACTGCCGGGATCTCCACCAGCATATCCATCTTTCCCTGGAACGCTACGGCGGCCAGCTTGCCGTGGTGACGCTCCCGGTTCCCCTTGAAAAACCCTGCAACCCGTTCATCCAGAACAACAACCCAAAGCACAGGAATGCCTGTGAGTATGCAAGACTCAGCATGGCCATCTGCGCTTCCGACCCACGCCGGTTCCCGGCATTTCACGATTGGCTAATGGCCGGGAAAAATCCCCCGCCCCTGGAACAGGTCCAGGCCCGGGCGGAAACGATCGTCGGGGAAGGAGCACTCGACAAGGCGCTGTCCCACCCCCGCGTCGCGGAGTGGCTGAATGACGGGATCACGATGTACAAGCATTCCAACACGGGAAGCATCCCGAAGCTGGCGGTCGGGGACCAGGTCGTGAACATCCCCCACACCACGTCCCGGCGACTGTTTACTTTCCTCGAATCGAAACTGGGCATAAAGCCCGAAAAGAAGCAGGAGTGACACGTCCAGGAATGGGACATTGTCACCCAACCTTCCCCGGCTTTCTCCTTCCTTCATTGTCGCCGCTCACCCGTGCGCCGGAAGCAGCCTGATCGACCCGGCAAGCGAAACCAGCAGCGCATGAATTGGCTGGATCCCGTTACCCGCGTGCACTATGAAGTCGTGGGACGTGTCCATGCATAAACAGACGCAGGATCCGGAACCGCCGGGAGAGCAAAGACGCGGGCCGCCTGCGGACGCTCCTCCCTCCCGCGGCGCTGGCAACGCCAACCGCTTCGCCCACATACCACGGGGCCATGCCGGTGATTGATCTTTAGCTCCGTGGTATAGGAGACAACATGAATCTTCAACCTGGGTGCATGAACCGCGCATGGAGTGAATTCACGCTCGAGCAAGCCCTTGCAGGCATCGCCGCGGCCGGATTTTCCCGCACCTCACTCTGCTCCCAACAGGGGGTGGATCCGATTCGCCCGGACAACTCCGAGGCGGAACTGGACCGGATTCAGCAGGCCCTGGATGAAACCGGGCTCACGCTGGACCTGATCATCGGCGGGCCGGACATCCGGTACGCGGACGAGGAGATCATTCCCGCCGTCCAAAAACTCTCGGAAAACCTCGCGAAGGTCGGGGGGACGCACCTGGTGGCGTGCGGGATCAACGAGCCCACGCTGTACGACAAGTACTATCGGCTGCTTGAAGAGTCCTGCGAAGTGGCAGCGGACCACGGGATCGGTGTTCTTCTCAAGCCTCACGGAGGAATCAGCGCGTCGGCGGATGAGCTGCTGCTCTCACTGGATCGAGTCAGGAAGCCGAATTTCGGTATTTGCTACGATCCCGGGAACATCCTCTACTACACGGGAAAACGCCCCGAGGAGGACCTCCCGAAAATCGCCGCTCACATCGCCGCGCTCTGCCTGAAGGACGAGCGGGGCGGGATGCAGGGGGAAGTGATGATTACCCTTGGCACCGGTGACGTGGATTTCGACGTCATCTTCGAAATCCTCCGCGAGGCAGACTTCAACGGCCCGACCTGCGTTGAATGCCTTGGCGGAAGCACGCTGGAAGAAATCAACGCTGAAGCAAGGCGTACGACCCAATTCCTGCGAGACAAGAAGGTGATGGCTGAATGACCCTGACGTGAGGCTCGGCCGGCCCGAAACCTCTTCCTTGGCATCCCACTGTGAAGAGCCTCCTGGTTTCCTCTTCGCCCCGGATCCCTTCTCCACGAAACTCAGCCAGCGAAAATTCTGGAAAAGGCCCCGGCCGGATCGTACATAATAGGGGCTCCATACGGCCATGGGATCGCGCCACGTGGGGGATTGAAATGCCGCCCTATCAATATTCGGAGATTTTTCAGCTGTCGGGGGATTCGACGAAGTACCGGTTGCTTACCCGGGACTTCGTCTCCGAGGCGGAGTTCGATGGGGAAAGGATTCTTCGCGTCGACCACGAGGGGCTTCGCCTGCTGGCAAAGCAGGCCTTCCAGGATGTCTCGTTTTATCTGCGCAGCAGCCATCTCGAAAAGCTGAGCAGGGAGCTGGATGACCCGGCCGCGAGCGAGAACGACCGGTTTGTCATTTACACCCTGCTTCAGAATGCCTGCGTGGCGGCGGGCGGACAGCTCCCCTCCTGCCAGGACACCGGAACGGCCATCGTTATCGGAAAGAAGGGCCAGCACGTCTGGACGGGCGGAGGGGACGCGGAAGCGCTGTCCCGGGGAATCCACGAGACGTTCCAGGAGTGCAACCTGCGTTATTCCCAGATTGCACCGCTCAGCATGTTCGACGAAAAGAACACCGGAAACAACATGCCTGCGCAAATCGACATCTCCGCGACCGACGGGGACGCCTACCGGTTTGTTTTCGTTGCGAAAGGGGGGGGCTCGGCCAACAAGTCGTTCCTCTACCAGATGACCAAGAGCCTCCTTACCGAGGAGAACCTCCCCACATTCGTGGCAGAGAAGTTCCACGATATCGGCACCGCGGCCTGCCCGCCCTACCACATTGCCCTGGTGATCGGCGGACCCAGCGCGGAAGCAAACCTCAAGACGGTGAAACTGGCCACCTGCGGCGAACTGGACCATCTGCCGACCACCGGCGATGCATCCGGCAGGGCCTTCCGCGACCTCGAGTGGGAAGAGCGGGTGGGAATACTGGCCGAGTCGTCCCATATCGGCGCCCAGTTTGGAGGAAAGTATTTCGCCCACGATGTACGCGTGATCCGCATGACGCGGCACGCGGCCTCCTGCCCGGTCGGCCTTGGTGTAAGCTGCAGCGCGGACCGCAACATCAAGGCGAAGATCACGCGGGACGGAATTTACCTGGAACAACTTGAGTTTCATCCCGAGAAGTTCATGCCCAAAGAGGCGCCCGAGATGGCCCCCCCGGTCCGCGTCGACCTCAACCAGCCCATGGCGGAAATTCTAAAGACGCTCAGCCGCTTCCCGATCAAGACAAGGCTCAGCCTGACCGGCCCAGTCATCGTGGGACGCGACATCGCCCATGCGAAGATCAGCGAAATGCTGGATCGCGGGGAACCGATGCCGGAATATCTCAAGGATCACCCCATCTATTACGCGGGGCCCGCCAAGACCCCGGACGGGATGCCGACCGGTAGCTTCGGCCCCACCACGGCGGGACGAATGGACCCCTATGTCGGCCCATTCCAGAAGCTGGGCGGATCCATGATCATGCTTGCCAAGGGAAACCGCTCCGGCGCCGTCACCGAGGCATGCGAGGAACACGGAGGATTCTACCTCGGCTCCATCGGCGGGCCGGCCGCAATCCTTGCCCAGGAGAACATCAAGAACGTGGAAGTCGTCGATTTTCCCGAGCTGGGCATGGAGGCAGTCAGGAAAATCGACGTGCAAAACTTTCCGGCATTCATCGTTGTGGACGACAAGGGGAACAACTTTTTCCAGAAGCTCGACTGAGCAGCCGTGACGGCATGGGGCCTGCGGGCTCCTCGCAACACCTAGGGCGCCGGCTATCTCGTGATAACATCGTACGCCCCTTCCTTGTGCTCGCCCCACCCGGAAAATTCCTGCCGTTGTACGACCGTGAATCCTCACGCCTGCTCGAGCATCATGGCATCAACCCCGACGACGGGACCGATGTACTCCCACAGACCCGGGTTGAAGAAACCGGGGAGCAACCGGGTTTGCATTTCCGCCCGCTCAACGACTCCCCGGCAAGCCGGGGGCCGACACTGCGGAAGGTCGCAGGGCCAGGGAAAAGCGGGCCTGTGCTTCCGGGGAGGGCCTGTTTAGACCGGGTCCTGGGGCCTCTCGACCAGGTCCACCGGCTCCCACTCGAGGCTCCGGGCTCCCTTGCGAATTGCGATCGTCACCAATCCGTATTTTCCGATCGGGATACGGATCTGTCCACGATACGGGCGAACCCGCAACGTGATTTTTCTGCGGCGGCCCAGCGTGTCCTGGAGCCGAACGATCAACCTTCCCCCTTTTTCGGATTTCTTGAGCGCCACGACCTGGACATGGGAATCCTCCACCACCACCGTGTCCGTGGGGCGGCTTCGCCGCTTCCGGTCAACCTTCCCCGGGGACGGGTAATAAACCTGCCAAACCGGCGGCACATTCAGGAGTTGCGCAGCCCGGCTGATCTCCGTTTCCCGGAACCGCCTGCCGATGTGCAGCGTATACCGGATCTCGTGCTCACCCTGGTCGTGGCGGGGCAGGAATCGGCTCTTCAGGTTTTCGTTGCCGAGGATGGAGTGGAACGAAGAATAGGCCGGGGATCTCAGGATGCTGATTCCCCACTCGTTCCGGGTGAGGGAGTAGGCGCCACTACCCGTGCTCGCCATCGCAATGAACGCGTCCCTTCCGCGCACGGCAGCCCACCTCTGGCAGGGCATTTCCAGCCGGTCCCTCGTCGGCTCGCGCGCCGACGCACTGTACAACGCCTCCCCCACCCCATCCTTCACCTCGAAGGTGAGCGGGAACAGGACTTTGAGCATCTTGTCCCGATGGTTGTTGAATATGCGGTCCCGGATCTCGAGCCTGCCGTCCCGGTGTCCGACATGATATTGGCGAACGATCGCCGAGTCCTCGCACACCAGGATCACCTCGACCACGGTGCGAAGCGGACCGCGCTCGACGATCCGGACGGCACGGCTTCCACCCCCGCTCCTCCCCTTGATCGCATCCTCCGGAATCGGAGAGAGCTTCTCCGCCTCCTTTTTCGTGGCGAGCCTGAACTTTGCCGCGGGACGGCCCAGTGCGTAGCCGGTCAGCATCCCGGTTTCGCCCACGGCCTCGGCCTTCGACGGGTCTCCGCTGGTCCAGGAGTGGTCGAGATCCGCGAAGTACACCGGTTGCAGGGCGTTGCCGCCCACCAGCGACTTCGACTGGCCGGGCAGCGACAACATGTCCACGAGGCCCGTCGCCGGATTAATTCGAAGCTTGTACCGGTCGGTCCGGAATGAAAGCGAGCGGGATGACACCTTCGGCAGCGTTCGCCGCGACCGCCTCCCGTTTTCGTAGCTTTCCTCCAGTCGAAGCGTCTGCCACGGCTTCAGGTCAAGCAGCGCGGTAAACCGCATCCGCCAATCCCTGGCGCAGCAGGCTTCCGCCTGGATTCGCTGCACCTCAATGGGCCTGCCCTCGCAGGTCACGGTAATGGCGGGGTTGCGAATGGCCCACTGGTTCTGGTCGATCTGCAATTCAAATTCGACCTCTGCCTTCACCGGAAAACCATGCGGATTCGTCACGAACACCGGCACGGCCCCCATGGCAGCCGGTGGATCCCCGGCAATCATGCTGTGATGCATCCGGAACCGGACCCGGCGCAGGATCTCGTTGGCATGGGAAAATAGCTGGAGGCTGTCCTTCTCCGCGGTGGGAGTCCCGGAGCCCGGCAGAATGTCGTGGAACTCCCCGAAGAGCAGGTCCCGCCAGGCAACCCGCAGGTCCCGCGCGGGGTACTTCGCCAATCCCCACCACCACGCCAGGGCCGCCAGTCGCTCGGTCGAACTCATCAGGCTCTCCAGTTCTCGGTGGGCGCGCTTGATCCGGCTCATGGAGGTGTAGCATCCGGGAAAGCTACTCTGGATCTCCCCGCGGACCACGGGGGGCCGCCTTGTCTTCCCCGTGACTTCCTTGAAAAACCGATCCGGAGTGCTTTCCACGAACTGATACTCCGGGTGATCCTCGATGTAATTCCTGAGCGTCGCGTATTCCTCCTCGGTCGCGCCGCCGCCATGATTCCCCACGCCCCAGAGAATCATGGTGGCCGGCTCGGATTCGTAGTGCGGAAGCCACCTGTCGAGCGACTCGGTCATCGCGTTGTTGGTCAGGTAGTGATCGTCACCGCGCCGCGCGATGACCTCCGCCCCGGACCGGTCAATCCACCGGAAAATACCGACCGGAAGATCGTAGGTCCCGTGACCGGGACGGCAGAAAATATAGTATGACATGCCGCAACCATGCAGGATCTGGGGAAAGCCCTCCCCGTGTCCGAACGGATCGAAATTGTACGCGGTCTTCGGATCACGCCGGAACTTTCGTTCAAAGTATCGCCTCCCCAGCAGGAAATGACGGATGTGGCTCTCCCCCGACGTGTTGTTCACGTCGGGCTGAATGTACGCGCCCCCGGAGATACTCCAACGCCCCTTCCGGACCAGCACCCGAATTCGCTCGAACAGCTCGGGTTCGTATTCCTCGACCCACCGGTAGAGAACGGATTCGTTGTGGTTAAACACGAAGCCCTCATGCTTTTCACAAAAATCCGCCGCAATCCGGAACGTGGACAACGCCTCGGTCAACCCGTCCTCCCAGTGCCAGAGCCAGACGGGATCCAGATGCGCGTTGCAGACCATGTGGACTCGTTTTCTGGAACTCATGGCGGAAAGTATTAGCGTGATGTTGGGATTCCCGCAAGATCCCACATGGAGGCGCCGGCCACCGCGGCTTCGGTTGCCAACCAAAGAGGGCACAGGCTGGACACTCGTGGGACGTTTATCTTGCACTCTTCCTCCACATAGGACCCAATGAACGGATGAAGAATTTCGAGGGGAAAACCGTCCTGGTCACCGGCGGAACAAAAGGCATCGGCAAGGCCTGTGCGCTGGAATTCTCGTCGCGGGGAGCCTTCGTTGTCATGGCATACGGGCGCGATCCCAGTGCCGCAAGCTCGGCCCTCGAGGAATTGCGCGGTGAGGGGGGCGAGGGGATTCTGCTTCAATCGAACCTGGCGGAGCCGGACGGAGCCGACCGGCTTTGGAAATCCGTATGCGACGCCGGGCAGGTCCCGGACATTTTGATTTTAAACGGCGCATACCAGGAAAAAGTCCTGGCCCTGGACACCGATGCCGAGTTGATGCAGAAGACCTTCCAAATGAACGTCTTTGCCGGATTCCTGCTCGCCAAGGCCTGCCTCAAACACTGGATCGAGCAAGGGCAAAAGGGCGTAATCGTGGTCCACAGTTCCGGGCAAAGCACCCATGTTCACCAGAACGCTTTCGCCTATGCCGTCAGCAAGGCCGCCCTGGACCACATGACCCGCCACCTGGCCTCGGTCGGCGCGCAGCACGGCATCCGGGTCAACGGGGTAAACCTGGGATGGTTTCTCACCGAGGGAGAGAAGATCTTCTATGATGAAAAGGAAATGATCCGAACCGCGGGGGAATCCGTGCCCCTCGGCCGCATCGGCGACCCGCGGGAAGCGGCCAAGTTCACGGCTTTCCTGGCCAGTGAAGATTGCTCCTACATGACCGGCAGCATGCTCACCTATGACGGAGGGTACGACCTGCATCCGGATACTTCGAATTAACGAGGTAATCCGTCATCCAGCAGCGCCACCGACTTCACCTGGGCAAAGACCTCCTTCCCGGACTCAAGCGCGAGCGCATCCGCTGATTTCCTTGTGACCCTTGACAGTAGCAAGCCATCCCCCACGCGGAGGCGAACCATCACCTGCGCCTGTTGGCCGTCTTCGACTTCCAGCACCACGGCAGTCAGGACATTCAAGATGCTGGTTTGAGGCTGCCGGGAAAGTGTCAGGCTTACATCGCGGGCATGGATGCGGACGCGAACAGCACGCCCCCGCGGGCCGGCATCCCGGGCAACGGTCAATTCCCCTCCCTCGAATTGGAGACGGGACAGGCCGTACGCCTCATCAAATGCGACCACCTTGGTCCTGATCATGACCCCGGCGTCCGGCTCGTGAACCAACGGGAGGTCGAGGCGGCTGAAAATTTCCTCGATGGAGCCCTCCGCGGCAACCCGACCGTCCCGCAGGTAGATCATGTGATCAGCCAGTCGCGCCACTTCATCGGGCAGATGACTGACAAGGAACATGGGGATTTCAAGCTCCTCCCGCAACCTCTCGAGGATGCTCATGACCTGGGATTTTCTTTTGATATCGAGACCCGACAAGGGTTCATCCAGCAGGAGGAGCCGGGGACTCGTCAGCAGTGCCCGGGCAATCGCGACTCGCCTCCCTTCCCCACCCGAGAGCTCGGAAGGTTTCCTGGACAGCAGGGGGGACAGCTCAAACAGATCCACCGCCTGCTCCAGCGTGATGCGCCGATCCGCGACGGGTGTCCGCCTGAATCCGTACTCCAGGTTTTTCCTGACGGAGCAGTGGGCGAACAGGCTCCCCTCCTGGAACACGTACCCGAGCGGTCGGCGGTGGGATGGGACAAACACAGTCCGGCTCTGCCACGCCCGGCCTCCGACCTTGAATTCCGCATCGCGGTGGCGATCCAGGCCGGCCATGGCCCTGAGGATCGTGGTTTTCCCGCTCCCCGAGGGACCGAACAGGGCCGTAACCCCCTGACCCGGGGCAGAGAACTCGGCGTCGACCGCAAAATCCCCGCGATTCAACTGGAAGCGAACCTCGATCATGGCGCCCGCACCAGCCGGTAGCGACGATTCAACGTGTAGACAGGCAACAGAAGGAGAAACGAAAGCCCAAGGAGAAGCCCGGACAAGAGGTGGGCCCGCCCATATTCCAGTGATTCGACCTGCTCATAGATGGCAATGGACAGGACACGGGTTTCCCCGGGAATGCTTCCACCGATCATCAGGACCACCCCGAATTCCCCGATGGTGTGGGCAAAGCCCAGGACAATGGCCGTAAGATAACCGTGCCGGGCCAACGGCAGGGCAACGGTAAAAAACCGGTCCACCGGGCCCGCCCGAAGCGTTGAGGCCTCCTCGAACGGGCGGCGCCCGGCAGAGGCGAACGCGTCCTGCAAGGGTTGAACGACAAAGGGAAGCGAATAGATCACTGACCCGATCACCAGCCCTGCAAACGTGAATGCAAGGGGCCCGCCACCGAACGTTTCCATCACCCGCCCAACGGGGCCGGCCGGGCCGAGGAGGAGAAGCAGGTAGAAACCCAGCACGGTGGGCGGCAGGACCAGCGGAAGCGAAACCAGGACATCGACCACTGGCTTGAAGCGCCACCGGGTGCGTGACAGCCACCATGCGAGCGGCGTTCCAAGAAGCAGAAGAAACCCGGTGGTCACGCCTGCGAGCCGAAGCGTGGTCCAAAATGCGCTCCAGTCACTCGTCGTCAGCATGGTTCACCGGGGGAATACCGTAACTGAATTTCTGAAAGATCCGACGCCCGCCTGCCCCCCGGGTAAAATCCAGGAATTCCCGGGCCCCGGGCGAATCGTTGAGCAAAACAGCCTGCTGCAGGATGGGGGAGTACATCTCGCCGGGCACAAGCCAGCAGGAGCCGGGAGACTCCTTTCCCGGTTGCCGGATTTGGGCTTCCGCCGCGAATCCAAGGTCTGCGCTTCCCGACATGACAAACTGGTACGCTTGCGTGACATTTTCCCCCCGCACGATTTTCTTCTGGAGCCGGTCCCACGCGCCCATCGCCCTCAGGACTTCCCGTGCCGCCGCGCCGTATGGAGCAAGCTTTGGATTTGCGATCGCAAGGAACCGGAACGAATCCGGCGGGAGAACGTTTCCCTCCGGATCCCGAAACATGGTCGTCATGGCATTCTGATTCCGGCTCCAGAGCACCAGGCGGCCGGATGCATACGTAAAGCGTGTGCCCGGCACCGCAATCCCTTCGGACTCCAGCAACCGGGGCCTCTCCTCGTCCGCAGCGAAAAAAAGGTCGAACGGGGCACCATTGCGAATCTGGGCATAAAGCTTTCCGGTGGAACCAAGGGACAGCTTCACCTCATGGGCGCGGGTGGACTCAAAGGATTCCATGATTGCCTGCATGACATGCGACACATTCGAGGCCGCAGCAACCAGGATCGTGTCACCCGCCGCCCGAAAGGGCTGGCTCCCCGCAAAGGCGGCCATCATCAGGGCGAATCGCGCGACCGCCATGTTCGTGGAAGGTTTTTTCAGAACGGGCTCGACTGCGTCGTCAACGGGCACCAGCGCGAAGTGAAGAGAAATTCAAACAGCGCCTCATTGGCTGCCGTGTCGTCCAGCCGGCGCAACGCCAGCGCCGCGTAAAACCGATTGTAGCGGGATTCATCCCGCAACATTACCTCTAGAGCCTCGACGTCCCCATCCGCCCGCACGCGCAACCTTGCCATGGCAAGCGCAGCCGCCTGGCGGACCCTCCAGTCCTCATCCTGCAACGCCGCCACCAGCAGGGAGGAAACCGTCGAGGATCGCGTCCCAATCCGTCCGAGAGCTTCCGTGGCATTGCGGCGAACCCACCAATGTTCATCCCCAACGCATTCCACCAGTGCGTCCACGGCCGCCACGGCAGAGGAACCGATGAGACCCAGCGCGGCGGCCAGTGACGCGCGCACCACCCACTCTTCGTCCTTCAGGGCAGGAATGATACCGGGGACGGCCTCCGCACCCATCGAGACCAGGGCCTGCGCAGCCCTCAGGGCCGTGGGATTGGTCCCGAAGTAGTTGTCGGGCGTTTTATCCTCGATCCGGTCCACCACGCGGGACGCCTCGTCTCGCAATGCCTCCAACAAATCAGGCACGATCGCCGAGCCTCCCGCTCCCAGCCGGAACGCCGAGCGTAGGCGCTCCGCCTCCGTGCCTTCGCGCAACCGTTTCAGAAGGCGGGGCGCATCATCGCCCTTCAGCCCTCCATCCCCATTCCTGCCTCCGTTGGATCGCCCGCACAACCAGTTCCAGACGTCACGGGCCACATCCCGGTCCGCGCCCTCCGGATTCCAGTTCACCGTCGCGTGATTCCACATCGGCTCCGCGGGTTCGCGGAGCCGGGCGAATTGAAATTTCAGCATGTATCGCTTCCGGCTGGAGGTATTGGTCCGGGCCCGGTGCCACGCGTCAAAATGTACGAGCGCCACGGTCCCCGCCGATCCGCACAGCGGCACGCCGAGTTCGGTGCACTCGTCGGGATTCTCACTCGAGATCTCCTCGTAGACATGCCGCCCCGGCTGAACCCCGGTCGCGCCCATCTCCTCGGTGGTATCCTGGGGATAGTACAGCGCGAGCACCCAGTGAAAACGCGGATGACGCATGTTGTTGTCCCAGACGTAACAGTCCTTGTGCCAACCCCCGCCCCCCCCGCCCGGGGGAGTAACGTGGGGATATCGATGGGGATTGAGGATGTAGTCAGGGCCCAGCAAGCTGGTCAGGGCTCCCTGCAGGACCGGATCCTCCAGCACCTGCTGGATCTCCGGAATCCGCGGGAGCAAATTGTTCCCCGGGTTTCCCCCATCCGTCAATGCCTCCTCCAGGCGATCAAAGATCGCGCGGTGAACAAGGTCCGGCACACCGGATTGAACCAGCACGTACCCGTCCTCGATGAATTGCTGGACCGCCTCATCAGTGAGAAGGTGCCCCGCAGTGTCGTTCGACAGCTTCATGG
>CAZTAB010000345.1:0-2309 GCA_964611475.1 uncultured Verrucomicrobiota bacterium
GGCCCCGTCGGCAGTCGCCTGCCAGTGGGTGACTCCGGAGTCATCCGTGACGCCCTGGGAGGCATCGAAGTCGACAATCAGCACCGGTTCCGTGCCTATCCCGCGTGCCCCACCTTCCACTTGGTAGTTCTGGAGCTCCGACGTGGTGTCGGTGTCATGCATCTGCATCTGCCCGCCGAGGCCGGCGACGGAGTCCCTCAGGGTGGTAAACGGACCGGATACCAGGTCTGTTTCCGCCAGCAGGTTGTGGGAGGCTCCCTCCGTACTTTCGAATGTCACCACCGCGGTGTTTGGGATGGTCTGGGTTGAGAACGAGATTCCCGGGTCGAGCGATAGGTTCTGGAAGGCGTTGAAATTCTGCAGGACTTCGGCGTCGCTCAGTGGGCGGTCGTACAGGCGGATCAGGGCAATATCACCCGGGAAGGCCCGGACATCGCCTTCCGTGTTCTGCGTCTTGAACACGCCCCACACACCCATTGGGATGTCGCCGTCGAGGGCCGAGGTCGTGCTCTGCACGTCGTCGGCGACGAGCGCGCCGTTCTTGTAGCAATCGTATTGTTGCGTTTCGTTCTTCCACGCCACGACGATCTGGGTAAAGGGATCGCTGGGACCGGTTACGGGAAGCGGAGTGACATCCAACCCCGAGGTGGAGTCCCAGGCCCCGCCGTTTCCGACGATGTCAAAATCTAGCGACGTGGGGGACGAAGGCTCATCACTGCTTGCGAGAGTGAACCGGAAGAACTGTGCATTCTCCAGTGGATCGTTGAACAGGGCGGCGATCTGGATCTCGCCCCCGCCCAGCGTATCTGCGGTGCGGCGCAACCAGATCTCATACGTGAAATCCGTGAGGGTCACGTAGGGATCGTACCCGCTGGGTGGATTCGCCCCGAAGGAGCCGCCAGTCGACACATAATGGGCAGGCTCGTCTGTTACCAGTGTGGGAAACGGCGCGTTTCCGTCCAGGTATCCGCCGTGCCCTCCGGAGCCCACATTGTCCCACGTGTTGCTGGAGGCTCCGGGATTGTTCCCGGCATTGAATTCAACGATCGCCCCGGCAGCGGGCTCCGTGTCGCCCAACGCGGGGATGCTCATCGCCAGGCCGATCAGGCAGGAAACGAAGGGAATAGAAGAAGAACCTAAACGGGCATCACGCATGATGAATCTCCTGATTGGTGTGAGTGAGCTCCTCACTGCAAGATCATGGTCAACGTCCCAGAGTACGTGGCGTGGTGGGCGGATGGCAAACGCAAATTGGCGGAACTGTCCCAGATTCCTCGGAATTCCCAGTACATTTTGATCCATTTGGGGCTTTCGCAATACCTTTTGGCGCGCGGCCAGGAATCATTGGACGAAAGGGGTTCGGGATCACGGGATCCCCGTGTCAGGTTCCTGGGGTTCCGTCCCGGGATAAATCCAGGTTCAGGTTGAAACCGGGGAGGGGATGGAGCAGCCGTGGGCCCCAAGCTAAAACATGCGATGGCTTGCTTCGCCCTATTTCCGGGCTCACCGGTAGAAATGCTTTACGGTGAAGTGCTCTTCGAGGGTGCAGGCCTGAGCATGGCCATCGAAGAAGAGCGCATTGAAGGATTCCCCGTGCCGCTCGATCGGAGTGTGGAAGGTGTTGTCCTCCGGCGGTTGGTGATCAAACTGGTAGTAGGCGGAGTCCGCTCCCGCCGTATCGCCGAAGATGAGGAACTGCAGCGGATCGATGACCGTATCTTCCGGCGTTCCCTTTCCGTCCCGGTAGTTGGGCGATTCTCCGGCAATCGGGATTCCGCGGGCGTCCCGGTCGACAAGATAACCGCACGCATCCAGGTTTACGCCGTAGCTTTGTTCGTGGTAGTAGCGGGCCGGTATATCCACGCCCTGCCATCTCTCCGTTCCGGTCCCATGCCGTATCGACGGGCATCCGCGCACGTTGTTCAGGGTTCCTTCATACGTTTCCATGTACGGACCCAGATGCCCGTCTCCATAGCGCGGTCCGCCACGGTACGGGCCTGATTTGAACCACTCGGTGTGGGTCCACATGATGCGAAAGAACTGGTACCGGACGCCGTCCGGAAGCGGTTTGCCACGACGATCGAATCCCTCGTTGTCATTTGCGTAGGGCGGCGAGAATCCGTCGTGGTCGTTGATGTACCCGCGTAATCCGTTGGCGACCTGTCGCAGGCTGTGAAGGCAGGCGGATGCCTCGGCCGCATCCCGCGCGTTCCGGAGCGCCGGAGGCAGCAGCGCGGCAAGAATCGCGATGATGGCGATAACCACCAGGAGCTCAATGAGCGTGAAAGCTGCACCTGTCGCGGGCCGCC